>JAOZVT010001093.1 GCA_025869455.1 Prosthecobacter sp. | reverse complement strand
GCCGGGGCTGCAACGGCTGGGTTGTTTGGCGCTATCGGTGGGGCCATAGCAGGAGTCGCAGCCAAGAAGACCAATGATACGACGACGTGGAAGGATCATGTGAAGGACATTTCAGAGCTTTCCGCAGCAGTGACAGGCGACCCAGACTGGCCTCTCGGTGTTAAGAAGCGACCTGCAATAGTCATCCATCGTGATGCGGTAGAGAAGATAGAGAAGAAAGGGAGCAGAGTTTTGGTCACAGCTCACGGAGAGCTTTTCAAGCTCGGTTTGAAGTTCTTCGGGCGTTCGAAGGCTGTGACAGCGATCCGCGACTTAGGATGGTCCATTTGATCTCGGTCCATGAAGAACAAGACTCACAAGCAAAACAAGGCCTAACAAAACGGATGCAGGCAATGCCTCGCATGGCATCAGTCGTGTCTTTGACTCTTCCTGCTCGCTGTCGCCTGGACCGCACCTTCTATCTTGCAAAAATCTGCATCCTTGTGACATATGGATTCATACCTCTGCATAAGTGTGCAGAATAAGAAACTGTTGGGTGAAAAATTTATGAACGCCAGATTAGATCCTCTCGAAGAGTTCCTTGGGCCATCTGATGGATGGCGTCGGGCAGCATTTTCGATAATCCGGGAAATTCCCCCGGGGCACCTCGCGACTTATGGACGCATCGCTGAACTTGTGATGGCACATGGACATTCGGCTGGCCCAAGGAACATTGCATGGCTTCGTCATGAGCTTTATGGGCTGCTTGGCCATGAGACGACAGTTCCACTGCATCGTGTAGCGAAGGCTGGTGATATTGATTCGCTTGCCGACTCTGGCGAGACAAAAAAGCTGAATGACAGGCTGCGACTGGAAGAGGGTTTCTTCGAGAATCAACGTTGGATATAGAGCAATCGAAAAAGGCAAAAAGCGCTAGATCCAACCACCGGGGCTACTCAGTCTCCCATGCTTCTCGCAATTCTGACCTACCATCTCAACCATGTCTCCCCTCGCTTGATCTAGGGCGTTCTGTGAAGAAATGAAACTCACCTTCATCACGCTTTTGGTTACATCCGCTTGGTCATTCGCGGGCATCCCCGCAGTGCCAGAGTCGGGTTCTCCTGATGGGAGGATTCATGCCGTGATGGATATTGATCGTGATCCCAAGATTACCCCGGAATGGAAGGGAGACAGTTACCCCCTGATTGAAATCACGGAGAAGGCGACAGGTCACATTTTGACCTCCATTCAGTATTTCGGCTCACTTGGGGACGATGCCCGACCACTTCGGGAGCACGTCAGGCTAAGCTGGCGCCCCGACTCGAAGGCGTTCGCCATCACTATAGATGATAGATACTACTCATCGAGCTTGGTCTTTGTCCTGAACAAGGAGTCCAAGTTTATTGAAATTGAATTTCCGAGCTACCAAGCCATGACCGGATTCTCCCCGCCCGACAGCGAGCAATTGCGCCCGAGAGGTCGATCAAGTGTGAATGGATGGGATTCGGACGGCCGATTGATCTACTATATTTTCTCGAGTCCATTGCCATCATACACAGGAGCCGATCCACTTGAGCACACGGTATTGCTGGAAGTTTCAGTGGAGGGGATGGTTCCTGTCAAGAAAACCAAGTCTTAGCAAGTCGCGCATGGCAACTCCCATTAGCCCCTTGACCCCTGAGCTTCCATCCGCATGAGCGACTTTGCCTTTACACACGACCACCGATGGATCGGGAACTACCTCTTCTCATCGTCTGCATCCTAGTGCTGTTTGTATTCGCCGCACGAAAGAGCCGCCCATCTTGGCTGACTGGCGCAGCACTTTTGGCTGCGGTATTCGCAATCTTATTTCTTGCAGCGGGTTGCCTGGATCTTTGGTATCCAATGAAGTCCGTCGGTTGAGGGCCTAGATTCACTCACACTTTTTTGTTCACTTGGTTTTCAGCGTTACCCATTCAGACGGTGTGCAACCTGATTTTGGGAGAGGACAATATTTTTGAAGAACATTTGATGATACCCACGGCACTCCTCATGTGGAGCCTAGTGGGCGCGGCACTAGGAAGTCTGAAAGCAAAGATTGGAATCGGGACACCCAAGCTAACCCCATGAAGACCCGCCACGAACAAAAGAGGCCTAACAAAACGGATGCAAACAATGCCTCGCATGGCTATCTGTCGTGTCAGCGGAGTCTTGCGCTCGCCGTCGCCATAGCTTAGACATTCGCCAGAAGAATGAACGCCACACCAGAAGACAAACACGCGTCTCTCATTCGCCATGTTCAGGGAGCTACGGTCACTCACGCCGGACCATTTGCGACGCTTGAAGTGCCTACGTTGCCACTTGAAGCAGTTCGCTCGTTGTATGACGAGTTTGTGATCCCGTTCTACATGAAGCGTTTGCATTCCTTCGGTTCTGCCGAGATTGATGCGCTTGGTCGCATACGGAGTCGTGTTTCTGACGAGTTGATTACCACGCTGCTAAGTGACCTTAATTGGAGGAGTCGCACAGCGGCATCCTACTTTACGGTAATTTTTGATCGTCCGCACCACATTGACCACATAGGGCGGTTGCTGCTTCGCAGTGATGTTTGTTACGTTGGGGCCGCCTATTGCCGCGTCATGGCGCACTTCCATTCCGAGCAGGCTATTGATTACCTGAATCGATATTTGGATTACTATCTCGACCGACCTGAACTGTATTTTGATCAAGCTGACGCTCTCGCCGCAGTGCGATACTTGGATAACACTCACGGTTCGGATTTCGAGGCGCTCCATTCCAGCAAGATTTCCAAGATGATTTCCGCGAGACCAGACTTCTTGGGTCAGATTTCACATACACGAATTACCGAAGACCTCAATGCAGCTTCCAAACTCCGAAACCAATAAAGAAGAGGCTAACAAGACGGTGGTGGATAACCGCTACCAGCCCCCTTGTCGGCGGAGTTTTGCGTGGTTACATCCGCTCTCCCGTTTCCACATCGGC
>JAOZVT010001092.1 GCA_025869455.1 Prosthecobacter sp. | reverse complement strand
GCCACCTGCATGTGTGCAGATGGCGTACGCTTGTATGTGGAAAAGAATCCCTAACTCAGCCTCCACCGCCGCCCACCATACTCGCATTCGGCGCACACATGCGGACGGGATCGAGAGCTTCATTCAATTCACCTTCGGTTAGGCCGATTTCATCTAGACGCTCCAGGCATAGTTTCCGCACAGGAACCCCTGTTCGCGCACTTTCCTTCGCAATCACCGCCGCTTTGTCATAACCAATTTTAGAATTTAGTCCCGTCACAAGCGCCAGGCTGTATTCGATAAGATTCTGGCAACGCTCTTTGTTCGCCTGAATACCTTGAACACAACGTTCATCAAAAAGCCGCGCCGCATTGCTCATCAATTCGATACTTTCCAACAAAGCCGCTCCGAGTGTAGGCATCATCACGTTGAGCTCAAAGTTCCCATTGGCAGCACACCAAGTCACCGTTGCATCGTTGCCAAAAACGCGCGCACAAACTTGCATCAGGCTTTCACCCATGACGGGGTTCACTTTACCCGGCATGATGCTGCTTCCAGGCTGAGTGGCAGGCAGTGCTATCTCACCAATGGCGCATTGTGGTCCCGAACTGAGCCAACGAATGTCATTGGCCATCTTGAACAAACTGGTGGCAATGGTTTTCATCTGACCGCTCACCTCCACCAAACCATCCTTCGCCGACTGCGCCTCAAAATGATCCTTGGCTTCGCGAAACGGCAGCCCTGTTTTCTCAGCAATCAGGGCGATGGCTTGCGCAGGAAAATCAGGATGGCAATTCAAGCCTGTGCCCACCGCCGTGCCTCCGAGCGGTAACTCAGCCAGGGCCTTGATGGCCTTATGAACGCGATCTACACCATGCTCCACCTGGCGTGCATACCCTTTGAATTCCTGACCCAATCTAACGGGTGTGGCATCCATGAGATGGGTCCGCCCGATTTTTAACACCTCCCAAAACTCCTCACCTTTCTGAGACAGACTAACCTGAAGTTTTTCAAGCACAGGCAAGAGCCGCCCTTGCAACTCCTGCGCCACAGCCATGTGTAGAGCCGTCGGGAAAGTATCGTTCGAAGACTGCCCCATGTTAACGTGATCATTCGGATGCACCGGGTCTTTGGCCCCTATCGGTTTCCCTACCATCTGGCAGGCCCGATTGGAGATCACCTCATTCACGTTCATGTTCGTACTAGTCCCTGAACCCGTCTGGTAAATGTCCACGACAAAATGCTCATCCAGCTTCCCTTCAGCGACTTCCAGAGCCGCCTGCATGATGAGTTTCGTGCGCTCTTCCGACAATAAACCCAGCCGATGATGCACCTGCGCCGCTGCCCATTTGATAATCCCATAGGCATGAATGATCGGATACGGAACAGGTCTCCCACTGATGGGGAAATTCAAAACGGCCCGCTGGGTCGATGCCCCGTAGAGAGCCTCTTCTGGCACCGACATTTCACCCATGCTGTCTTTTTCAAGGCGTGTGCTCATACCTCTATTAAGACATCAAAGTCTAGAAATGGGGCGAAAAATATCTTCCCCTAGATCTTTTATCTTCAGCAGGACGAAGACTTGTCCACCCGTTCAATCTGTCTAAGCTCTCAACAATGTTATTGGACTGTTCAACCCTCCTTCAACCTGGAGCCGTCAGTTTGGATGTATCTGTGCCAGATCGTGACACGGCGATCCGCTACGCGACGGGCTTGTTAAAGAATGATCCAGCCGTGCTTGATTTGGATGGCTTCACCGAATCTGTCCTCGCGCGTGAGCACCTTCACTCCACCGCTCTGCCCGTGGGGGTAGCTTTCCCTCATACGCGAAAATCCATGGTACAAAACGTCGTCCTTTCCGCTTTGCGACTGAAACCTGCCGTCTCGTTTGAAGGAGTCATGGTGCATTTGATTTTTGTCATCGGTTCTCCTACCAACCGCACCGCAGATCATCTCTCGGTATTGGCATGGCTGGCTAAAAAAATGGCAGATGCAGCCTTGTTAAACCAACTGTTAAATGTCGAAACGCCAGAAGGCTTTTGTGAACTTTTAGCTGCTCCCACCTCCTAGTCGGAATGAACTCTCATGAGTGATCCGTCCGCTCCCCTACCTCAGGACTGGCTTTCGCAATTGCGAAGACGAGCTTGGCTCGTTGAAAGATTCCGTCCCACGGAATTGCAGGTGACCTTATTTCTAGCCGGACTGGTTGGCTTGTTAGCCGCCTTGGTCTCCATAGGCTTTCGTTACCTCACGGAGACACTCCACATTTTATTAGCTGGCAGCACAGGCAGCTATGTAGAAACCATGAGCTCCCTACCGGGATGGCAACGCGTGGCAACCTTGGGCGGAGGGGGGCTTGTCGCGGGTCTGATTCTCTGGCTCGGCCACCGCTGGTTGCGCAAGCCGCAAGAAGGCGATTACATGGAAGCCATTGTCGTGGGTGATGGCGTCATTTCATCCCGAACGACGGCCTTTAAATGCGCTTCCGCCATGGTCTCGATTGCTTCGGGCGCTTCCATTGGGCGGGAAGGGCCGCTGGTCCAGCTTTCAGCCATGATGGCCTCACTAGTAGGGCGGTGGCGGCGAATTTCTCCCGTGCGCCTGCGCTTATTGGTAGCCTGTGGAGCAGCGGCAGGGATTGCCTCGGCTTACAATGCCCCCATCGGCGGTGCCTTGTTTGTGGCAGAGATCATCCTACGCTCGTTGGCCATGGAAAGCTTCGGTCCATTAGTGGTAGCATCCGCAGTCGCCACACTAGCTTCACGGGAATTTCTGGGAGAAGCCGCCTTGTATCAAATGCCCGCGCTGAGTCTGGGATCGAACTGGGAAATGATTGCACATCTTCTGTTAGGCGTCATGGCAGGTATGTTAGCACCCGCTTTTCTTGGTTTGCTAAAAACCAGTGGTGACCTTTTCAAAAAGACTCGTCTTCCTCTGCCTATTCGCATGGCACTCGGGGGTGTCCTAGTCGGACTCATTGCTGTAGGCC
>JAOZVT010001091.1 GCA_025869455.1 Prosthecobacter sp. | reverse complement strand
CGCAGATCGACTTCAGCCTCGACATCATGTAGCGTTACCTGATTGACGGAGTGTTCATAGTCACCTTTGAGCAATGCACGCCAATCATAGTTCGTGCTGATTTCACCGATCTTGGCTGTGGGCAACCAATGTTCCTCTCCACCTCCAGCTTCAATATCGGTCAGTTTAAAATCATTCCAAATGGAGCCAGTCACCTGCCAGCTCAAAGGCACACCGAACTTCGCCGCAGCCTTCGGTCCAGCCCAGCGAATCAGGGATAGAATTATAGGACGATGAAAGACCACCAGAACTGTCAGGAGCAACAGACTGGCGATCAAGATACGCCGACACCATTTCCAAAAACGGCGGCGTGGAGGCGGTGACGGGGGCGACGGCGACACAGACACTAGTTGCCGGAGAATCGCCCTCCTGCAATGAATGTCTTACGCTGGATTAGAAGCTTTAGGCTTAGAGGCCAGAAGCAGCTTTGGCCTGTGCTTGACTCTCAGCAGAAAGGCGGCTGAGAGGAAATGCGAACTCTTGTCCATTAGCCATCTTCAAGGTGATCTGCTCACCCACAAGAGAGACAAAAGTAGCTTCAATGACTTTTCCGTCATTGCTGGTCCAGCTTGTCGGGGCAGCAGGAGTGGGAGTCATCGCCGTGGCTGGTGCCGCACTACCGCCAGTGAGATTGGCCCCTTCTTTGATCCAGGTTTCCAGCAAGGTTAACTCCGCAGGCGTCAGGCGATTTTTCCCTTTCGGTGGCATGACATCATCATCATTGCTGGGCAGTTTGCAACTGATCAGCATCGTGCTCTTTTCAGGTTCCCCTGGGATGATATGCAGCCCCGGCCCAATGGCTGCCATCAATTTAGCATCTGTATCCAGTGCCACGTCGCCTTTTTCCTTACCCTTGGCCTCACTATGACATTCATAGCACTTGGCGCGAAAGATGGGCATGATCTGACTTTTGTAGTCCACGCTCAGAGCAGAGACGGTGGTGGCGGCAAGAGCGATGACGGTAGGAATGGCTTTGTTCATGGTTGAAGACCCAGCTACAACGGGCTCAGACATGGAATCGTTAGAAGACATCTGATCAGAAACCGTAGGAACACTCATCGGCGTAGTCGGCTCAGGAGGCAGCATCGGCGCTGATTCCGCGAGAGCGGGCACCACAGGGCTTGGGGGCGGAGGCTCCATGACTGGAGTGGTGTCACCTGCCACCTCCACGGGAGCGTCTTTGGCCTGATCTTTAAAATGATCCCGCCAGACCAACCAACCCAGCCCACCTAACAAAACTAAACATAACACCCCATAACCTAGATTGATGAGCAAAGCTGAGTTTGTGTTTTTTGATATGTCCTGATTTTGAGACAGGGGTCTCGGAGGCAAAGCACGCGGACCGGCGGTGGGAGGATTCACGGGGGCTACAGCGGCCTTCTTTTTCGCAGCCGCTGCTGCGGCTAATAAGGCGGCTCGAACTTCTCCGGCCGTCTGGTAACGACGCGCTGGATCGTGCATCAGGCACTTTGAAAGTACGCCCGCAAAACCTTCAGGCAGGCCCACGCCAGCGGAGGCTCCTGCTGCCAAGGGGGTCTTCCCAGTGAGGATTTCATGAATCACCACTCCCAAGGAATAGATATCGGCTCGGTGATCGACTTTTTCACCGATGATCAAGCGCTCTGGTGCCGTGTAATCGGGAGTTCCGTACTCTGCTTCATCCAGATTCACCTGAGCCGTCAGATCTCTAGCTAAACCAAAGTCCACCACCTTGACCTGCCAATCTGGCGTGATCAGGATGTTCGCAGGCTTGATGTCCCGATGAATGACACCATGTTCATGCGCATAGTGAAGGGCCTCACAAAGTTGGGCCACAACAGCCCGCGCCCGATCTGGCGTCACTTCACCGGCCCGTGTACGCATGTGGAGGTCTGCACCTTCCACATACTCCATCGCTAAATAGAGATGCCCGGCTTCCGTTTGACCAAAGTCAAAAACAGCAACGATGTTCGGGTGAGATAGACGAGCCATCGCCCGCGCTTCTGTATTAAAACGATCCGCATCTTCGGGATTGCCAGCCGCAGAAACTGGCAAGACTTTCAGCGCAACCCAGCGGTCCAACTGGGTCTGCCGAGCCAAATAAACCGCCCCCATGCCGCCGATGCCAATGATCTGATGAAATTCATATTGCGGCAATAAAATGGCCAATTCTTCCAGCGTCGGAAATGACGACACATCAGCCGGCCCTTGTTCTTCAAAGGCCTGAAAATCATCATTGGGGGGAGTGTCTGACATATGTAGGCTTAAACAAAATCTAAGAGCTAAGTCTATGCCCAAATGAGGGCTTAAATCGAAAGAATTCATAGGCCCGCTTCTACGAAAAATCCATGAAACAAGCTCGCCACATGACCTTTTATCACTATTCTAGAGTTGCATGAATGATCAGGCCCACCTTTCAGCTCATTGGCAGACACTGGCTAAGCGCTGCGCCAGAAAGGTGAACCTTGGCTGGTGGCTGGAATCCCTGACTCCCATTCTTATCACGACCAGTGTTGTGACGTTTGTCGGTATTCTCTGGCTCCGCTCCAGCGGTGATGAATGGAGCCTGAGCCGAGTATGGCCTTGGTTGGCGGTGGGTGGGCTGAGCTGTTTATTTCTCAGCCTGCTGATAGCTCGAAAAAAGTTCATCCACGCAGGCCAAGCTTTGATCCGCTTAGAATCTCAATTGAAGTTGCACAATGCTCTGACGGTGGCGCTGGCTGGCCGTGGGACCTGGCCTGAGGTTCCCCAAACCGCCGAGGATGGCTGGCAGTGGCGTTGGTCGTGGATCGGTGCGCCATGGCTGACCAGTCTGGCCTGTATCACCCTGGCCCTGTGGATTCCCATTTCATCGGAAGTCGTCACAACCCTGCCGACGATGGAGCCGCAATCCTGGCAAAAGATG
>JAOZVT010001090.1 GCA_025869455.1 Prosthecobacter sp. | reverse complement strand
ATGGCACTCTCATTGATTGGTGTTCAACCAACATTTAAAAACAATTAGACTAAATTTTTTTGAGTGATCTAGCTATTAAAATATTTATTATCTGTGAAATTCGTGGTGAAATTTTTTTGAAGTTCGTGGTGAAATTTTTTTTTCGATTTTAATTCGGATCTCTCCTCTCCTCCTCTTATATATATAAATTTTACATTTTAATTGAAAGTTTTTATTTATTTCGGGCTTCAATAGAAGTTGGAGCAAGAACCTGAAATAATGGAAGGAGAATTTTGACCATAAATTCTTTGGGAGCAAGAAGCGGCTGTGTTGGCAGTGATTCTCTCATCTTCTCCTCTGCCCATGAGGTTACATTAACCAAAGAATAAGCAAACAGCGCATTTGCAGCTGCGAAATTCCACGACATTCTTTTCGTTGAGTCCCGACCATAGTAGTCGTAAGCTCGACGATCAAACTTATCAATCGGATTGAAATCCTCCCCATAGATTTGATGAAGAAGGGGTCGTCGATCAGGAGGATAGAAGCTAGTACTCTCTTGAAGTCTGAGATATTGTGCCACAAGGTCATTCTTCTCCTCGTTGTTAAGTAACAGAAAGGTAACTTGTTTTTCAACTTCAATGGGATTTGTACTGGGTTGGATGCCGTGCTGTCGAATAAACCGTGCTTTCTCTGCTTGAGAAATATTCTCGAGCCCGCGTCTCAACTCCTCGAGACTATCCGATGTTGAGCTTGAAGAAGCAGAGTCTAACGCAGAAGGAATAACATCTGAGAGGTCAGAAGATGAAGGAAGTGATTCACTGGCTGGAGGAGGGGGAGGATCTACATCAGCAGGAGGGAGCGTCGGGGTTTCTTCCCATCCTCCATATCTATATGCCAAATCTCGTTTGGTTCCATCAGTCTCTAAGGACCGTTCGGCGCACATGCTTTTCAAGGTCTTTGAGGATAATTTAAGTGCAAGCTGCTCGCAAATGTGCGATGCGGTCCTTTGAGAGTCGATACTCTGAGAGTTTCGATAATAATCGAGGCATCTCTTCGAGCAAAATGGCAGTGGATAGTGTTGTGAGGCCATGTACGTGACTACGCGGCATCTGTGACATAGGGCACGTTGACAATATGCAAAGCCCGCGCAAGGGCGGAGGGTAGGACCGACTACATGATGCTCAAGACACATCTCGGGGGTTTCTGCAGCCATCGGAATTTCTTCATATTCCTCGGGTTCCGGGTCTTCACTATGATCGGAAGAAGATGTGGGCGGTTGATTTCGATAGCTGAAGCTGTTTGATAAAACGCACATCTCCTTCCTATCGTAGAAGACTGATGCGATGAGATTTGGTCCTCCTGTTCTATAGATAAGTCGGTGGCCTCGAGAGTGTTCCGGAATGCCATGGCCAAGAGCCGACCAAAAGTCCTTGAGCCGGTGTCGATTCCATGCCATCGTGAAAAGTGCATCTTCTTCGACAATCGAGCCATCGAGGAGAGCCTTTGTTCCAAAAAAAGCATCAGCTGTCAGATGCAGCTGATAGCCTGATCGCTTGAGATGTTTGAATGATCTTTCTAAGATCTCAGAAACTGTCAGACGATCATTGAGCTTCAGGTCGTGCATCACTTCTAAGCAAAACGGTCTTTGCGTTCTGGGAAGCTTTATACAAAGCAGATAGTATCTCAGCCCCTCACTATGAGGCTTACGGGAGATATAAATTGTAGGGGCATCCTCTGATTGGCACGCCATTAATGATTCGTCCACAGCAATGCCTCGTCCTCCAGTAATGACCCATCTGGTAAACCCTTCGTTGATGATGGTCTCAGCGATGTCATGGTCGAAACTCATGTAGTTTCTGATTTCCCAAAACCGATCCCAAGAGATACCGAATCTGCGCTTGGTGGCCTCCACTGGATCATCTCTATCGGGACGTTCGATGCTTCGCCCTTTGAAGTATTTTTTTGCCGTCATTTGAGAGTAAAGCGTTTGAAATACTACCGAAGCGAAAAAGACACGCTTCATTTCATCAGAACTTCCAGGGACGACGTGCCTCAGCTGAGGGCCGTGTTTTCCTGTACTTGCACGGTGTTTGGCGATACCAAGTAATTGGCGAGCTCGCAATGATCGAATTGAGCCATCGCCTCGCGAAAGACGAATGTTTTGATGGGCTTCTTTGAGGGCTTCATCCGTTTTTTCAGCGATATGCTCAAAGAATCTATCAGGAATCATCTTTTTAAAAACCCATGTTAATTGGTTCAGGTCGTGGTCTGAAGGGGTTGTGTCCATTGTTACAAGATTGTGTAGTCCCGGATGCCTTGGGAAGCCAGAAGGGTAGGTGATGTAAGTATGCCGTGCCCTGTCTGTGACAGGCATCAGGTCCTCCTCAGAACAGATCTCCCATTGAGAAAAAACGTTGGAAAAAAAGCCAAAGTACTGAGCGTAGAAACTTTGAGTAGTACGTAATCGTGCGGCATCAGCTCGTTGGCGCTTGAGCTCGTCACTGACCATTTCTGACCGGATCGATTCATCTTCAAGCTGAAGAGAATGATCAGCCATTAAGGCGGCTGACTCTCGTCGGAGAGTGCCTGTTGGCCGGGGTCTTTTTTGAGACATAATGTACAAATATTAATTTATTGATGTTTATTATTTATCGAGGATTTTTCAAAAAAATCGCTAATTTTTATTTTTCACCACGAACTTCAAAAAAATTTCACCACGAACCTAACAGATAAAGGGATTGGCAGAAAAATTAGCAAATTTTGAGAAAGTTAAAATTGAGTTTTCTCTCCATCATTTTATTTTAAAAATACGGCACAAAGTGCCTGGTGAAGTCTATGTTCTACCCTTTCGTCTTCTTAAAGCTTTCCCATCACCTCAGACGAGGAGCTTTAAACTTTAAATCCCAGAGTCGCGCTAAAAAAAATTTCGATGAGAGAATTAACATATATTAATTTTGAAAAAAATGTGTGGAAAATGGACCGGACAAAAAAAGAC
>JAOZVT010001089.1 GCA_025869455.1 Prosthecobacter sp. | reverse complement strand
GGCCGTGGCATTTTTCAGCGCCGCCGTCTTTTCATCCAGGTGTGAAAGCACCGGGCCTGCGGCACCATCAAAGCCCTTCTCCAATGCCTGCTCAACCTTCGCGCTGGCTGCCCCTAGCGCGTGCATGCCCAGTGAGGTGGCTAGCATGTCCCGGCCAGCAGCCCTGTAATCCTCCAGCGTGGCCTCGGGATTTTCCACCATCATATTCATCGCCTCCATCGCCGCATTGGCAGCCACGCTACCTGCCACACCCCGCGCTATTTTTGAGATGCCACTACCAGCCTGTCCTGCGGCCCGAGCCCCGCGCAAAAAAGGCACCAGATTGGAGGCCAGATCCAGAGGATTCCCCGCCTCTTTCATGGCCTCTGAGTAGCCACCGCCACCCATGGACTGGGTCAGGAAATTCACCACGTCACTTTTCTCCAGATCTTCTTTCTGACGATGCTCTATATCCACCCGCTCCGGGGTATTTTTCAGGCTTTCACGCAACTGATTCAGAACCCGTGGATCCTGCGTACGGAAGAAGGTATTGAGCAAGGCCGCATGCTGCGATGAGTCCAGGCTATTGAACTTCGAATAGGTCCCCAGCCAGTCCTTGTCCATGACCTGCTCCTTGCCATCGATAGTGATCTTTTTATCCGTCCCCTGTACAGCTTCATACCACTGAGCCTGGGCCGTAGAGAGACGATCCGAATAACCTTTCACCCAGGTTTCAAAAGCCGCGCGATCTCCCATCGGTATCTTCCCCTCTTCCAGATCCTTCCGCAGATCTGTCATCGCCTTCTCTAACTCCTCATCCGCATTCCAGGCCATCTTGCGATTGACCGAGTCCCCCAACTTATCAAACCAGTGCCCCGCATGTTTCGTGACATTCCCAAGGGGCGCACGGAAAGGTAATTCCTCATCCATATGGTAAAAGGCATCCGGCTCCAAAACGGTGATATCTGCCCCCAGGGCAATGCCTGAGCGCAACGCGCCCGTACCTATATTTTCCGCCACATCCCCCAAGCCATTTACCTGATCTACTAGAGTGGTCATTGCCTCCACCTGTTGGCGCATCTGCTGAGCTAAGGACTGATAGTTCAAGTAGTCTTCTTGGGTGAAATCTGGGCGATTCATGAAGTCCTTCCCCGCCTTCTCCAGCACATCGTTTAAAAGCTGCTGGCGCTGAGGCGGCGTCGCATCCCGCAGCATCGGGTCTTGCAGAAATTTTTGAAGATCCTCCACCTTCCACTGCCCAGCCGCCGTCATCCTTTTCTCAGGCGCATCACTACCTAAGACAGGAACATCATGCTGCTCCAGATGCGGGAGATCCGCCACTGCCTTTTGAGCAGCAACAAGCTCGCGCAAAAACTCAGGCGTCGCCTTCTTCATCAAATGCGGCGCAGACCTCGCCACAAAGGGTCGTGGCTGCTCAGCCCCTGCTTCAGCCTGCACCTCCGGTGCCTGCGGCGGGTTCTTGGCTTTAAAGACCTCCAGCTCTGGCTTAAACATCCCTGTCATCGCGGCCACTTGCGCATCATTAAACACCATCTTGCGCTGAGTCTCCCCTTCCCCCAGAAGCACGCGCCACTGGCCATTGCCCAGGTTTTCCAGGACCTGCCCGGGCTCCTTCCGGGTGGTCAAGTTTTTCCATAAAGGCGGCTGATCGTTGCCCGCAGATACGGGTGGTCTAACCACATCTTCTGTCAGCACGTTCGCCGTGTCCTGTGTTTGTGCAGCAGGCGCGGTCACACGGGCTGGCTGCGTGGCAGGTGTATCGGCGGAGGCAAGTCCAAGGTAGGATTTGTTATCCACCTTCTGCGCCGCAGACGGTATGATATGGATCGTTTTTTCCAACAGATTCTCTGGACGCAAAGGCACCGGATTGGCAGGCGTGCGATCCTCCAACGTGGTGTAGCCTTTTTGAATCTGATCATCGGTCAAATGGCCGTAGGTGCGATCTTCCAGGGTGGTGATGTCTGGACCGGCGTTCCGTGCGGCCTGCGTGGGCGAGCGTGCTTTCTCTGGCTGGAAGGCAAACCATTCTTCAGATTTCTCCTCAGACGCAAGTGCGGTGGACCAAGTTTTATTCCAGGGCGCAGACGGCTCCATCATGTCCGTGGAGAGCACCGGGGCCTTTGGCGGGGATGCGTCCCCATGCCAATCCACCAGGTAATCCAGTGGAGGACTGGGGGAGCGGGCCTCGGTGGGGGTGGACGAATACCGACCAGACATCGGTGCTCCCTGTGGAGCTGGTGATTCGAGGTGATCGAGCGTCCGAGCTTTGCCCATGCTAGTTGGAGGCCCAACGGGCCGACTGGGCGCAAACGACTCTGGCCTTACCATGGCCCGCATCCCGCTTGATTGATCTGGCGTGGTGCTCGGCTGGGGCGGGCTTGGTGAAAATCGGTCTGGCTGGGAGGCCATTGTCTTTCCCACGCGGGATTCAAAGATGAGCCCCTTTTTCTTTCGCTGATCAGCCGCAGTCCCTCCGGGTGGATTCCTCAGGACTAGGGACGAAGGGGGCGCATCATAAGCAGGATTTGGCATAACAAAAAGAAGGTCTAACAACACACGCAGCCGCAGCCATGCGCTGGAGATCCGCCCCACCAGCCGCCTAGCCACTCACCGCCCGCCCCTAAAAGTCCACCCTCCGCAAGCACGAGTCCACCCCACCCCCCCCAGGCTTAGCCCAAGTCCCGAAAAAAGTTTTTCATGGCCTTTGACTGAACGATGTTTTGCAATGGTTTATGATGATATTTTATGGATATGGATGGTTATCAATGGATGACGACGGCTTGATGAAATCATATGATTTTGCGTTACCTATGGCGAAATTTTGTCAACTAGGTGAGTCGTCATGAAGGGATGCGACTTCGGAAACTTGGTCACTGGAAACCTTTCCAGAGGTGTCACGTTGGTGATTTCGCGAGGATCCGCTTTGCCGCAGAGCGGCAGTCGAGTCATAGACCGGCCTTTCAAGGCCGGTTAACGCATTCAAG
>JAOZVT010001088.1 GCA_025869455.1 Prosthecobacter sp. | reverse complement strand
ATCGGACTTTTTACGAAACTCAAATGCGATAGGATCCCCCAATCCCGCAGGCAGAACTTTCAGGCCATAAAAGGGAATGTGTTTCACATCCAAAACCCCAATCTCATGATTGCCATCATAAGATTCCAAAGCGCCTATCACACCAAGATGTCTCCAACTTATATCGTCACTTGATTCGTAGATTTTAAACTTCAGCCGGAAGCGATGGATGAAAACTTCACCAATAACATCTTTTCCTGTCATGAAATGACAGTCACTCACATATTTAAACTGAGCCAGCAAGTCCCCGTCTTGATGAACTTTGTTATTCCACTGGGTTTTCTCGTCCAATAGCCTGTTGTGCTCGGCTTTGCTGCTATTGATCCCTTTCGTAAAGATGTCCCTGGCTTCAGTGAAATGCCTGGAAGCACTCGATACTCGATAAGCTAGGGCGGAGGCGATGAGGGGATGATCTTTCAGTTGAACCCGTGCATATTCCAATAACACCTGGTCCAGGTCCGACTGCAATTCCGTATTAGCCGGATTTAGGGTAGTCAGGCGGTCAACCAATTTTTGAGCTCTCATGTATTCCCGTGAATCCAGCCATTTGCGCATTTCATTTCGCCATGATAGTTCGAGAGCATCCAGCTCTGCTGAAGGTGCCAGCCATGAACGTTCGACTGGTTTACCATTGCGGAATGAGCCGCCTGACTGGCTGTGGTCCATGCTGGCTCGGAACTGGCTCCAATAGCCACCGGGTTGCTTCGCGACTACCTTTGCATAGCGGTCATGCGGGTTGGTCTCTGGTCGCATCAACATTGCAGCGGCACCAACTGCTGATTTCGCGATTGTGGAATCAGATTTTAAGTTTAAACCCACCCCAAAAAGGAGGATTTCATCATCGAAGAAACGAAATCCATAAATCCCAGGTTCCAAACTGCCGCCCTCCTGGATTACTTGCGGAATAAGTTCCACCATGTCCATCTTCCCTTTAACCGGCTTAACGACGTATGGAAGAGCTGGCTCGAGGGTGCTGTATTGATTGACTGGCTCCAGCAGGTAATCAACCACAGGTCCGTTTGACTGCTCATGTACTGTAGTCACATCAAAGCGCACTGGCACCATCCGCCAAAGTTGCACCTGTTCTTCCAGCCTCAGATCTGGACTTTGCAGTCGTCGGTCAAAGATGAGGATACTGGTCTTGCCTGTGCGAGTATACTGGCTTTGCAAGTCTTTGTCCGTATCAAACCGAATCACTTCCTCTCCACTATGAAGATAGAAACCGTAAACCTCAGGTAATGTCGGCTTCGGCACCATCCCGATTCCCGATTCTTTTCTCTGCTCCCCACAAGACGCAAAAGATAAAAGGCAGCTAGATAGGGCAAGCAAAGAGAGCCTGCGTGTCAGAAAACACCTTTTGCAGATGCCAGACCAAATTAGCGCTTGGAGCGGTTCGGAAATTGAGCTTGATGAGCGAGTAAAGAATATCTCTTGAAGAAACAACGGATTAAATAAACTCGCGATTTTTTGACGCTTAATCTTAGGCTGGCGATGGATTGCGTCGGAGATCATCGTAAATTTTGGATAATTGTAGAATAGCTCTCATTCCAACGATGCCAAGATGTTTTAGCGTTTTGATTAAGGAGTAGAGCAGATAACGGGAGGTGAAAGGCTTGGCGGCTTTTTCTAGAGTTTGAGGATTTTCGGACGTATTAAAAAGTAAAAAGATGCCAATGTTAATTATTATTTTTAGGATAAACAAAAAGTTTTTATGTGATAAATCGTTGTATTTCAAGGTTCTAGAGCATATTAAATAATACTATAGCCACATGACGCAAACCATCCAGCGGCATCTTTGGCGGTGATCTTTGAAAAGGCCATGCTGATGGCTTCACCCAGAGTTTCCTGTGTGCGCGCTTCCGCGCTGCGCAGCAGCCATTTGATCTTGCTCCACATCTTTTCAATTGGATTAAGGTCTGGCGAATAGGCTGGCAGGAACCTGATCTCGGCTCCTGCCGCTTCCACCAGCTCGGCAAACTTTGGACTCTTGTGCACCGAAAGGTTGTCCATCACCACGATGT
This sequence comes from Prosthecobacter sp., assembly GCA_025869455.1. GTDB lineage: Bacteria > Verrucomicrobiota > Verrucomicrobiia > Verrucomicrobiales > Verrucomicrobiaceae > Prosthecobacter. The sequence goes on along the minus strand of JAOZVT010001088.1, from coordinate 927 downwards.
CGCCTTTCCGTAAACTCGGGCAGAGAACCCCGGTGGCGAAAGTGACAAAAGCATCGGTGTCCATAGCTCCGGGCAGGTGCATGCAGGCGGTGCTGCCGTCCAGCCGGATGGATGAGATCATCGTGGTGCTCTGCCAGCGCCCACAGGGTGCCGCTGCATGCAGCCGCTTCTTTCGGGGCGCACGTCCATAGAGACGGGTCATGTTGGTTTTGGCACCGCTTTCATCCAGGAACACCAAGCGTCCGGGCTCTAATCCTCCTTGGTGTTTTTTCCAGTGCCGCCGGGCCAGCCGGATGTCATCCCGGTCCTGCTCGGAGGCCCGGAGCGTCTTTTTTTAAAAGTCAGGTTCATGTCCGCCAGCACGTAATGGAGGGCGGGCAGGGTGCAGGTGAGGCCGAGGGCCTCGCGCAACTCGGCCAGCGTCATATCGGGCTTGTCGGCCAGCAGCTTGCGGATGGCGATGCGGTGCTCGGCAACAATGGTCCTTTTGCGGCCAGCACGATGATGCAGGGACTTGATGTGACCGAGTTTGCGGCGCTGTTGGAGCAGCTTTTTGACCATGCCCAGGGAGACGTTGAAGCGCTGGGCGATGACCTCGCGGGTGCCTTCACCAGAGAGGTAGGCACTGACAATGCGTTTGCGTAAATCAAGGGATAGGGCTGCCATACGAGGCAGCCTAACATATTTTGCTCACGTGGCTATATAATTATTTAAAATGCTCTAATAGATCGGTTGGGTGGGTGAGTTTTGTCACGTGTTTTGAAGCTTGGCTGGTCACGGTTTGCATCATTCGGCGTACTAATTCTACTTCGTTAGATATGAAAGAGGGGTTTGCGAGGGAACGTTTGGTTAGGTGACAGGTGAAGTGCAGTTGAAGTGCAGTTGAAGTGCAGTTGAAGAGCTAGATTCCGTTCAATCTTGCAGCTT
>JAOZVT010001087.1 GCA_025869455.1 Prosthecobacter sp. | reverse complement strand
CCTACGGCGTTAGGCATCGGAATGAAGATCACGCAGGATCGGTATGCCGGACACACAGAAGAGGAAGACGGCTTCTTCCAAAGTCCCGGAAGCGATTACGGCTACTCGGAAGCCCAGCGTGAGTACAAGTTCAACATCGAAGACAGCATGGTCGAGTACGCGACCTCTTTGCCAAGCTCTGTAGATGGCCGGGTTGTCACTCTCATGATTCATCAGCCACGCGGTGAAGGTAGCTCGGCCATTCGCATCCCAAGAGACTGCCCGGTTTTCTTGGGCGCACTCAACCACCTAAAAAGCATAGGCATCAAGCACATCAGCTTCTTCAATCAAGTCTCGGGCGGCTTTTCGCAGCTTGCAATTGAAGAGCTCGCCGATGCCTAACCCTTCCATCGAGAGGACCAGTCCCGGCAGGCCGGGCCTGGCCTCTCATGTCAAACGTTATGCGTCACATTGATCTTTCTCAGCCTTTTCCGCACCACTCCCCAGATCCGTTGATGCCATTCACGCATTTGAGAGACCTAGCCATCTCATCGTGTGTCCTTAATGGGTTCATTGCAGCAATGGTTCTGCCCGTTAATCAAGTCTGGGGCGCCTACGTTTATGCTTTTTGCACTTTGCTGTTCTTAAACGGCATTGTTGGCCACTACGTTTTTCGGACATCTTCTAAAGACTACTTTGGTTTTCGTGTGTGGTCCTTTATTAGCCAGGCTGTCGGCGTTTGTCTCTTGACCCTCACCGCGTATTTCGTGGTTTCACATAGCGGGGCATTAGTTTCCCTTGCACTTCTTGCTACTCCATATGTTGCCTCAGTCTCGCTGGCAATTTGGCTCGTATTCAAGCAAGTTGAAAGAAGGCCAGCTCACGTTAATACAAAGGCTATTGCTCTCGGTCCATTGTTTGGCGTGGCTCTAGCATCCATTCCTGCGCTGGCAACCGGGTCCATTATGTCGGGTGTAGGTTATTTCCTGGTAGGGACCATGATCTTTGTCGCCATGCTTCAGTTGTCATTCGATCTGCGAGCGCTGGTTTGGTTTTATAAGGCGTCTAGGCTATGAGATTGGCCGTTACGCATAACCTGGCAATCCACCTGACCGCCTTCGGCCGCAGGTGATTTCTACGTTAGGCGTCACGACCCAATCTGCAGCGCCAGAGTGTCACCGATATCGCAAGCAGACACGACGCGCTTATCAAACTGGAGCGAACATATGAGAACGATCCTTGCGCTTCTAACGGCCATGTTCTGTACCTCCGTCCTCGCTGACACGACCGTCATCGAGGACGGCTGCGTCAAATACATCGAGACGGGCAAGGTCTACAATGTTCGCGTGAACATCGTCGATGGAAAGGACCTTTGGCCTAAGTACAGCTGGGCAAATGTCCTAACAAAATATGCAATCGTTTTCTGGGAAAAGGACGAAGCCACGGTCATAGACATCAGCGTCTTCGGCCTCCTGATGGAGACCGGCGTCAATGGGAAGGATCTGCAGGGCCGTGAATGGAAAGTAGCGAAGAGGCCGTGGTGTTGAGTGCCAAGCTGCTACAGGCCAACGCGACGCCTAACCATTCAATCGAGAGGGCGTCACCCGGCAAGCCGGGCGCCGCCTCTCATCTCAAACGTTAGGCCGCACAAACACACTCATGACACTTCCCGACTACCTGAACGAAGTCGAGCACGCCGTAAGAACGGTGATCGCCGAGATCCACGCCGAGCACGAACAACTAGCACGCCTGCAGCGGGAGCTTGCTGCTCTTACCGCAGCCACGAATGATGGATATCAACGCGCTGACTTTCTAGCACTTAACCCAGATCTTGATGACGAGGGCCTTGGCACGGCGATTCACTGGGACACCTATTTCGGTCCAGACAAAGATCGACACCACAAGGCCGCCAACGTCCAGGCTACCGAAGCCAAGATCGAGACACGCAGTTTCTCTGTGGCCGCTCTCAGCGGAAGTTTGTTGCAGTACGCAAAGCAAGGCCTGTCGCTTCGGTACGGCAAGAACCGCGACGGCTGCCCCGTCGGCCGAGAGATGGCTGGACTCCCAGTGCATGAGATCATTTGGCAAGGCCGCAATCAAGCACTGCATTGGGAAGAGGGAAACCCTCACAAACCCGTAGTCACCTGCTTCGAGTCCCTGGCAGTTGGCGCTGACGCCGCGTTCTCTGAGTACAAACAGCGCAGCATGGCCTACGAAGTCATCACTCTCCTTGGGTGGCGCTCAGTGGAGGACTTCAATCGCGACATGCAACTGTACGCATAGGCCGCACAATCTGCGCCCACTGTCGCAGCGTCGCGACGGCCGTCTGCCGATACCACGCCCTACGAGATCGAGATCTTCGCGTCCATGAGCCAGATCAGCGCCTCCGTCAGACTAAGACCCATTCGATTTGGCTTTCTCGTTCGGGTGCCAGATCACGAACATCTACTGGAGGCCTTCGCTACCAACACATGTCTATGGGGGGGCATTTTCAACCCAATAATTCCGGTCTTCACGCACGTCCCAAGGTGGTGGGACAGACACGGACACCGTCTGGAAAGTGCAAAGCAGATTCTGAATGGATATCTCGATCAGTTTGAGCCTGACTTTCTTGTAGAGGCAGAAGCCGGCCTTGCCCAGAGTTTAGGCTTCGCGAAATCACGAGTCATTCCCTTGAGCGCAGTACTTCGAAGGGAAGGCGACCGAAACAGAGAAGGCACGGGCCTCCCCGTCTTCGAGCTGTACAAGGATCTCTACGAGAAGCAGTTTCAGTTTCAGCTCAGGCATAAACACCGCATCGTCGATGCATCGGCTCAGTCCGAAGAATATCGAGCATTCTGCGCCTGCCTCTTCGGGGCCTTCCCCAAGTCGAAAGGGCTGGGATACATGGGACGAGCCTTCCGAGATGCCTTCGCGCCTTCCTCAGTTCAAGTGGATGGGCCGGGCCTGCTAATCTTACTGTGTCATAAGTTAAGCCTGCTCCCACAGCACGGGCAGCGAGGCAGATG
>JAOZVT010001086.1:2602-2991 GCA_025869455.1 Prosthecobacter sp. | reverse complement strand
ATGCAGACCGACACGCCAGAGCGTTCTTGTTCGCAGCGTGCGATGGCGCGTCCCCCTGTGTATGGGTCAGCTACTGGCCCTCCGCTTTGGCAAGGGCGGCGCTCAGACGTCCGAGGGCGTACTGGCGCACTTTGTCGGCAGATGGGTGCTCCTCACGGTCAACCGCATTGTCGTGCTGTTCCATCCAAAAGTTGTCATGCTGCTCGCGTTCTTCGGCTGTCAGCATATCGTCTAGTGGGGTAAACGCCATTTTGGCGAACCAAGCGGCGTGCACCAGCTCATCATACGCATTACAGGCGCGTAAGACGGTCTCAGCACGCTCAGCTATATGGCCGTACATATCCTTACGCTCAAGAAACCCGCTCCGTACTTCTAGTCCGGTGGTTTTT
>JAOZVT010001086.1:0-2592 GCA_025869455.1 Prosthecobacter sp. | reverse complement strand
TATGCGAAGCTCCGTAAAGCTGCGGCGTTTATGCCATGTATATTGCGGTGTCGGTGTGTGTTTCAAATTCCTCGCTTTCTCTTATGCGTTGTTCTCTAAAACCATGGCCCGGAGAATATGATGAGCCTCCCAAGGCGTGCTGTAGCTGACGTTGGACACAATCCATGACGCTACATTCTCGGCGGTCAGATATTCCGGCCAAGGGCGCACGCCACGTTCTGCGGCGGTGAGCGGGTTACGCATGGATTTGTAGAAGTTCTTGTCAGCCTCGGCGCTAGCCTTAGCGCAAGCACGGGCGACGGCGCCACTGTCAACGCCGGAAGCGCCCATAAAGGTTACGTTGCCTTCGCGGATAATTTTGGTGTGCATGTAATTACTCCTTCGTTTCGCAGAAGGAATCATGCGCCGCTAAGTCGTATACATCAAAAGAAAAGTGCAAAATCTGCAAAAAAGTAAGGCACCCTCCGAATTGTTGCGAAACAAAGGAAGAAGGGCGCCTCGGCTCACCTTGTAAAAGAGAGAGCCACCCCAAAGGGCAGGCTTAAAGTTACACAAGCCTTGAATCTCGTCTAGAACCTTTTAACACATTGACCAGCCACTTCCTGATTAAAGGTGCTCCATGAAAAAGCCCTCGAAGATAGTCTCCAAGCACCCGAACATAATCAAAGCCTTCAATGCCATTCCTCTCGATGAGCAGCCGCAAGTTCTCGTCGAACTGGCCAATCACCATGATTACAATCGCGTCAGCAAATTGAATGACCTGCAAAAGGAAATACTGAAGCTGAAGGGCGGCGCCGCGATGGTTGCCAAGGCGAAGAAAAACGCCGCTCAATTCGTCAAGGATGTTGAAAAGCAGGTTCGCAGGAAGCCGAAACCGACCCACCGCAGCAAGAAAGACCGCAAGCTGACGTGGACGGGGCGGGGGTCGATGCCGCGGTGGATGCGGGCAGAGATGAAAGAACTGAAGCTAAAGCCTGATGGATTTTTGATTGCCAAGAAGAAATGATTGGGCGAGGATTTGGTTGGCAGGCTCACTAGCATCTGGCGCCCAGCGCGCGTGGGTATGAGCAAGACCAGTCAATCGGGCTAGCAACCGAGCGAGCGACTGCCATTAAGGAATAGCTCTGTTGCCAACATGTAGCCAGTGGCGCGGCGGCTCGGCTGGCAGGGTCAAACACTGCTGCTTTGCTGTTTCGACAGCCAAAACCCGGTGCATTTGCCGGTTTTTTTTAGTTGCCTCTGAAAATATCCCAGCGTCAGGATATACAACCCTGACGAGCATGCTAGATTGCGCTTTTTAGGGTGGGGAGATTACATGTTTGCGAAAATTATTGTCACGTCCGCGCTATTTCTCTTTGGCTTTGTTCACTCCGCGTCGGCATTCGATCCATCTAAACCGCCGAGTGACGAGGTAATCAACAATACCCTTCAATGTGAAGCTGGAAGAGTTGGGCAGGCGCTCGCCAGAAAGGGGCTGCCTCTCAACCAGAAAGTCGCTGCATCGTGGACTATCTCAGAAACGGTGGATAGCGGATGGGGCCTCGGATTCAAAATTGTCATTTTCGATATCGGGTTTGATGCCGGCACAACACAACAGAACCTCGATGAGGCTTTATCGACGGGGGTACCGTTCAACCTGCATCCGGATAATGCGGCGGTGTGCAGCGGCTACAAGATTGAAATTGTCAAAGGCGGTATTGGGCTTCGTGATTGCCTTGTGAATAAGAAGGCGACGAGCTTGAAGAATGTGCTCGTGGGGGGAAGCGGCACGACCGGCTGCCATTCCAAGGTCACGCTGGGTCGCAAGTTCAGCGGAAGCGCGAAGATACCATTGTGGGGGCCAGTCACCGCAGGTCCCAGCGGTTCGTACGCTAAAACCTTCGTAGTCGATTTTACTGTTGTCGCTCCTATCCGCCCGAAGTGAGCTCTAACGCTCTCTAAAGTAAATTGAGTTGTTTGATTTTGACAATAGGGTGCACCTCCTGGAGAGGTGCACATGACTGCTGCCGATATTGTTGCTGCTTTCAAATTACTTCGAATTGAACAGCAGACTTCTACCTATGAACAAATCACCGCTGCCTTTAGCGCAGCCAAAGACGCGCGCCGTCTTCAGCTCGAAGCTGAAATCCGGTCGCTGGGCTTTAAACCGGGCGAGGGCAAGCGCAAGCCAGAGCGCGCAGCAAAATACCGCGGGCCAAACGGTGAGGTCTGGTCAGGTGTCGGCGCTATGGCTTCCTGGCTTCGCAAATTTAAGGAGGCGGGCGAGGATATTGAGCGATACCGCGTGTAGCGCTCATCGCAAAACCCGATAGCCAAGCAGTGCAGCAAATGCTGCAAATACTAGTTTGTTGAAGGTGTCGAACGCAGCCGCGAACTGTGCGGACGGATCAGGGCTTAGCCAGGCCGTGCAAAACAGGAGTGCAACGCAAACCGCTGCGACGACTGAGGGGAGGAGGAACCGGGTATTCATGTCTCTCTCTTGCCTGTTTGGACTTACAGAGAGAGCGTTTCCAGAACGAGGAACACCCTCCCAGCAAGTGCCGAGAATTGGTTCCTCGATTGGTCCTGCCGACCTTTCGAGATAGTTTGTGA
>JAOZVT010001085.1 GCA_025869455.1 Prosthecobacter sp. | reverse complement strand
CTAACGACTGGCACACCACCCATTAGCCGCGAGCAGACCGCAAACGAAGAGCGACGAATTACAATAGAAACATCCAGTCAATCTGACCGCTCCAAGAGACTTCTTTCAGAAGCACTTGAGATTATGCGGAGACTCTGCGCTCAGCTAAAGTATGGCTATGAAAAAGACAGTCAGTTTGACACCGAATGCTTTCCATCATTTAAATTCAAAGAGTGGTTTCAGATATTAACGCTCTATCCAGCTTTACCTTCACCAGAATCTGAAGAACTGAAAAACCTGGACTACGAATTTCAGACACTATTGTCTGACAGACTGCCTCATGCCGAACGATTCAAAGAATCAAACCGCAGTCCGGAGGACATTATTCAAAAGTCTTCTAAACCAGAGAAAGCTGAAAAACACCGTGAGCATTACTCACTCCTGAGCAATCATATGCGTTCAAAGATTCGAGATTATTTAATCTCCCGCATAGAACAAGGAACTCTCGAAAACCCACCTCTAAATCAAGAATTTGAAGAAACCATCACCTACTTCTTCATCAATCCATCCTACTGGCAGCCAGATGAAGTCGGGGATAACTTACCTAGCGTTTTAGCCAAAGCCGCCACATCCCGCCACATCGCTGATTCGGCCGCCTTCATTACTCTTCATATCCTCTCTTCGCTTGGTAATGTCTTACGTGGTGAACACTTTCCCCCAACTGACGTAACAGTCCCCACAGAAATCAAAGCCAATCCAGACTACTTCGCTCAGTTTTGGCAGGCAGCACAATACTCCGACAACAAATTGGAAGACCTCAAATCCTTTCGAGAGCGAGTAAAACAAGCCATTGATACATCAACCAATCCACATCTAACTATTAAGGAACTCAACGCAGCCTTCCCCCTCATCACTCCGAGCAGCTTCTCTAACCCGGTTTTGCAAGCCTAACATTCTTTACAGCGAGGTGCCGCGCCGCACACAATGAGGTCAAACGCAGCATCCCGATTTTAAAAGAAGCCCTCTCCGAAAAAATCCTGTTAATCCTGCCATCTTGTTAATCCTGTCAAAAAACCCGCCCCTATCCCAAGCCGCATCCCCCACCCCTCACCACCGTTTCCACTCCCCCCAGTCCGCGGGCTTCCTTCTTCGCCGCACGGGGCCGCGATACAGCGTCGCGCTGCCGAGGCAGTAGAGGCCCATGGCTAGGCCGGTGATGTCGTCATCGTGGCAGCCGGAGCGGGCTTCTTCCTTACCGTTTTTGTTCACGATGAAGGTGCGCGCTTCCTTCAAAATATGGGGACACGGAATCTCGATGGCTTCATCGCGGATCGCTAGGGCTAGGCCGTCGATCAAGGCCCGCCGTTGGTCACGATCCTTCAGCTTCCAGCCATACATGTAGCGGCGCGTTTTCTTATCATACGGGTCCACCACCTCCCGCTTATACAGCGGCAGGCCCGCCTCCTTGATCCGTTCCAGAATGTGCAGGCCCATGTTCACTTCCAGCACCACCATGCAGTCGCCATACAGCCGGGACAAACCCACGATGTAGTGGGAAATGCGGTCACTTTCCTCCAGGCACGGTGGCCGCACGCGCGCCACCACCTTCGGCTTCCGCAGCACGCCGCCCATGGTATAACCATCGCGCAGCACGCCGATGGAGTAGGCATCGGGATCCCGACCTTCCGCCTGCTCCGCCCCTGTGGCCGGGTCACACCACACCAGGTAGCGACACCCTGCCAGCGGGCGTTCCCACATTTGGATCGGCGCATACCCACCCCTATCTGGCGTAAAAATCACGCCCGCCTCCTGCTCATCCACATGCCCCTCCTCCGCAGTCACACTGTACGTTAGGCGCTCCATCGCCACTACCGATGCCATGTCAAACCGAGGCCGCCCACTGGCCAGGAAGCAGCCCACCTCATCCTCAGGGTAATACTCGTCAAAGAGATCCTCACTGCCGCCGCATTCCCGCGCCAGCGTGTCCCGCCGCCACGCTATTTGTTCGGCAGACCAGCCATACGCCCCCTGGCCTCGACGCTCCCGCAGCGTCAGCGTGCGCAGCAGTTTCGCCCGCTCCGCCTCACTCACGGGGCGACGATTTTCCGCAAACTCCCACCACGCCGCGAAGACCTTCACCCACCCATTTCCCGGCACCCTCTCCCCCCGCCGCAGCGCCGCCAGATACGCGTCCAGCGTCAGCGCCCCCGGCATCTCCCGGCTGCCATGCCACTGCTCATAAAACCAGCCCGAAGCCCCCTCTGGCGTGGATTCCGCGATGCCCAGCCTGTTCACCGAGGGCAACACACTGGCCATGATCCCCTTATCATCCTTCTCCCCACCACGCGGATATTTGCACGCCTCTGAAAACAACACCGCCGACCGCGTCCGGCTGATCCCCGGATTGCTCGCCTCCGCCGAAGTGATCTCCACCACCGACCCATTCGCCCACTCCATCCGCTCCTTCGTGGGCCGCAGCCCATTGTGCCACGGGAAGCGATCATGCTGAGAAAAAGTCCGCATCTTGCGCAGCATCGCCGCCGCATTCGCCCGCACATCCGCCAGCACCAGCATCTCACTCTCATAACGCTGCGCGTGGTGATACATCAGATGACACGCCGCCGTGGTGCCGCCGCACTGGCGCATCTTCAGCCCCAGCAGCCGGATCTCCGGCACGCCTACGGCCAGCAGCGTCTCATACGCCTCAAACAGCCGCCGCTGGAAAACATTCGCCCGGGGCGTGATCAACCGCTTCCCCTGGGGCGACTCCACCTCGATCTTTGCACACGTCTCGAAATGCACCAACGCCGAAGCCCCCGGCAAATGAAAATCCGCCCCCACTTCCCCCTCATGTTGCAAAACATCCATAGATATCATTCCGCACTATCTCATAAAACCGCAGGCTTGACAAGATATCTTGCGGTGGGTCGGCGGGTCTGTGTACCGTCTGAATCCTGGAAGGATTCTCCTTGAATAGCCAGGGGTCGCAGACCCCTGGATGACGTGGATGAGGGACCAACCC
>JAOZVT010001084.1 GCA_025869455.1 Prosthecobacter sp. | reverse complement strand
GACCCCGCTGCTGGTGCCTTGCGTTATCAGTGGCTTCACAATGGTATTCCTGAATCAAGTGCGGAGTCCAGACAGGCCACTTACACTTTCCCTGCCAATTTTAACACCAAGGGAACCTACACCGTGGCCGTAACCAACAATTACGGCACCGTCCTCTCTAGTGGTTCGGTCACTGTATTGGTCGAAGATCTCCCCGCCATTACGGTTGATCCTTCCTCAGTCACCGTGGATCCCGCTAGCAGCCACACCTTCAGCATCGCCGTGGGTGGCCAGGATCCATTTGAATATCAATGGCTGAAAGACGGTGACCCGATTGAAGGTGCCACTAATGCCACTCTTTCTCTCACAGGTATTGTCGAAGCAGACCAGGGTTATTACTCCGTCATCGTTACCAATGTGGCCGGTTCTGCCACCAGCGCTGAGGCCTTCCTCAATGTTCGGGATCCCATCACGAACGTTGCTATAGCAATGTCTCCTGAAGACTCATTCATCGGGCAGAACATCCAGTTCACATCCACCCATGATGGCGATGGACCCTTCACATATCAGTGGACAAAGAATGGTACCAATATCCCTAGCGCCAATCAATCTTCATATACCATCTCAAGCGCTACAGCTGGAGCCGCTGGTGACTACAGACTCGTTGTCACGACTTCAGTAAATTCCCTCCCGAGTAGCCCTCTCACCTTGGTTCTTAAAGATCCAGTCCCGGTCATTGCCGCAGCTCCGGTTTCCCAGACACTCCTTTCCGGCACCCCATTGGACTTGAAAGTCGAGGCCACCGGACGCCCCGTTCTCCGCTACAGTTGGAAGAAAAACGGGGCCGTCCTAGCCACCTCCCTCACCGCAGATATATCCACGTCATCGGCAGCACTGGAGGATGGCGGCACCTACACCGTTGAGGTTTCAAACACCGCAGGGAAAATAGATACCACACAGACCCCAGTCGAAATTGTCGTGGTCGATAGCGCTAACCGCTATCTTCCCGTCGGTCTGGGCGGCACAGCCGTCTTCACCGCACGCGTCGGAGCAGGGAAGAAGACACCCCTTAGCTACGAATGGTTGAGAGTCCGCACCCGTGAAATCATCGTGGATGGTGGTGAAGAAGGCCCAGAAGACGATGAGACCGTCATCGAAGAATTCTATGAAGAATTACCGACAAATGACTCCCGTTATGTCGGGATCAATTCTGCCGTCCTCAAACTAAACAAAGTCACAGAAGACGAAGATGGACTTTATCGCTGCAAAATCACCGGGCCAGATCAAACAGCCGTTTACGGATCTGGGTTAGACCTTAGCATTTATACCGAAGCTCCAGAGTTTGCTGAAACCCTCACCTTTGATGATGCACTCATCGGCCGCGCCTATAGCTTCGAAGTGCCCGTCAATCGCGAAGAACGCTTCAAGTCTCCTGACAAAATCACCGCCTCCGGCTTGCCTCCAGGTCTGAAAATGGATCCGATTTCAGGTGTCATTTCGGGGATCCCCACCGCCACTAAAGCTGGCGGGTACACCGTGAAGGTCACCTTGGCGAATAAGAAAGGCAAAGTGACCGTAGCCGGAATCCTCAATGTCCTAGACCTCAATGATACCATCCCTGGTGCATGGGTAGGACTTGTAGATCGTGACCCTGAACTGGGAGGTGACTTAGGTGGCCGTGTGGACCTCATCGTCACCACCAAAGCTACCTACAGCGGTAAGCTCACCTTGGGAACTTCCAGCTATAGCTTTAAAGGACCTCTGAATGTGGACGCAGATTCTCCATCAGGCACCGTTTATATCAAGCGCTCCGGCAAGCCTACTCCAGATCCATTACGTTTGGATTTCGTCTTGGACCCCGTAAACAACACCATCACCTCCGGTCAAATCACAGACGGAGTCAGCACCGTTGATTTTACAGGTTGGCGTCAGGTCTTTAGCAAAACAGCCCCTGCCAATTCATACACTGGTTATTACACGACGGCCATCGCCCTCCCTGATGACAGCCCACTGATCAACACCGCTGGTAATGAAGAGGTACCCCAGGGCGCTGGTTATGCCACCTTTGCCGTGGCCACAGATGGAAAACTAAAAATTGCCGGACGCATGCCAGATGGTGAAGCCATCACCAACTCAACCTTTGTGGGGCCAAATGGTGAACTCGCCATGTTCCAGCCCATGTACAAAGCCATCAAACCCGGCGGATCTATCCTCGGGGTTTTCAACATTGATGACAAAGGTGACACCGACTCCCTGAACTCTAACAACAGCGTCAGTGGAGAAATCAGTTGGATTCGTCCTGCGAGCATCAAATCCACAGACCGCCTCTTCAAAGCAGGCTTCGGCATCGCCGGATCCCCTGTCACAGAACCTCTGGGAATCGTGGCCATCGGGGGACGTTACGACGCACCCGCCTCAGGCAAAGTCGTGCTCGGCATGAATGAACCCGCTGTTCCTGTCAACAATGCCAGGATCGACTTCTACAATGGTGGGGATTTGAACTACACCTACGTGGTCGGTACGCAGACACTCACCTCCATGAACCCAGACATAGACCTAGCCGTTCTCAAAGGCAGCAAAGTCACCGTCCTCAAAGAAACGCCGAACGCCACGAAGACCAGCGTAAAAGCCGTAGCTAAAACAGGTCTTCTCAGCGGAGCCTTCACCACCACGGACTTTAACCCGCTCTTCCCTCAGAAGCCTGATGTCATCAAGCGCGGAGTCAAATTCCAGGGTGTGATCATTCGTGAAGAAACAGATGGCGGCACTCAGCTCGTCGGCGTCGGTTACTTCCTATTACCACAGTTGCCCCGCGCTGCAGGTTCCGGTAAACCAGCCACCACAGACAAAACATCACCAATCTACTCAGGGAGATTCGTTTTCGAAGAACTGTAAGGCTTCTGTCAAAGTAGATTCTCCTTCAGCCTTCAACAGGCTGAAGGTGGAATCCTGTCCTCAGATATGCATGGTGTTCTTGCCCGGTGATATAGTTTCTCCTCCAAAGGGATTTTCAGTCACGAATGAG
>JAOZVT010001083.1 GCA_025869455.1 Prosthecobacter sp. | reverse complement strand
CACTGCCTTCGATCAAGCCCGTCCGTCTTTCCATCTCCGTGCGGATAGAATCCGTCTCCGCCAGGATCAAACGCGCCCGTTTGATCACCACCTGGCCTGCCTCAGTCAGTTCCACCCGCCGTGGATGCCTAACCAACAATGCTTGCCCCAGCTCCTGCTCCAGATTCAAAATCTGCTGACTCAGGGAAGGCTGCGCAATGGCACAAGCGGCAGCAGCAGCGGTGAAGCTGCCCTCATCCACCACCGCACAAAGATAGCGTAACTGACGTAATTCCATGATTACTCATAGGCATAACCTATTCAAACCATTGCATCAAGATATTCGATCTATGGATCATGAGCCGCCACACTCAGCCTCGTTCAACGCATTTACCCATGAGCATCGCACCCCATATCATGACCACCACGGGCGGCAACCCCATTGCCGACAATCAAAATTCTGTCACCGCAGGACCTCGCGGCCCCGTCTTGTTGCAGGACTATCAGCTCATTGAAAAGCTGGCTCATCAGAATCGCGAGCGCATCCCTGAACGCGTGGTTCATGCCAAAGGTTCCGGAGCTTTCGGAACTTTGACCATCACCCATGACATCACTCAATACAGCAAAGCGGCCGTGTTTGCGGAGATTGGTAAAAAGACGGATTGCCTGCTGCGTTTCTCCACCGTGGCAGGTGAGCGTGGTGCGGCAGATGCTGAGCGGGATGTACGCGGCTGGGCGCTGAAATTTTACACCGATGAAGGGAACTGGGACCTGGTGGGCAATAACACGCCTGTGTTCTTTGTTCGCGATCCCCTGAAGTTCCCTGACTTCATCCACACGCAGAAGCGCCACCCGAAGACCAACATGCGCAGCGCCACGGCCATGTGGGACTTTTGGTCCCTTTCCCCAGAAAGCCTGCATCAGGTGACCATCCTCATGTCAGACCGGGGTCTGCCACAGAGCTATCGTCACACCAATGGTTACGGCTCCCACACGTACAGCTTCATCAATGCGAACAACGAACGCTTCTGGGTGAAGTTCCACTTCAAGACCCGCCAGGGCATCAAAACCATGACCAATGCCGAGGGTAATGCGATCATTGCCAAAGATCGTGAATCCTCCCAGCGGGATCTGTTTGAAGCCATCGAGCGCGGAGAATTCCCCCAGTGGGATTTCAAGGTGCAGATCATGCCAGAAAAGGATGCGGAGACCTACCACGTGAATCCTTTTGACCTCACCAAAGTGTGGCCCCATGCCGATTATCCGCTGATTGATGTGGGTGTCCTGGAGCTGAACCGGAACCCTGAAAACTATTTCCAGGAGATCGAGCAGGCGGCTTTCAGCCCCTCAAACATCGTTCCAGGCATCAGTTGGTCCCCAGACAAAATGCTTCAGGCACGCGTCTTCTCTTATGCAGACGCTCACCGTTATCGTGTGGGCACCTGGTATGAATCACTGCCCGTGAATCGCCCGAAGTCGGCCGTCAATACCTACCACATGGACGGCTCCATGAACTTCATGCCGCCTAGCAGCAGCCCTGCTTACTACGAACCCAATACCATGGGCGGACCCAAGGAAGATTCCCGCTTTGCCGAACCTCCGCTGAAGATCTCAGGAGACGCTGATCGCTACAATCATCGTGAAGGCAACGATGACTACACGCAGCCGGGCAATCTTTTCCGCCTGATGAGTGCGGACCAGCAGCAGCAGCTCTTCAGCAACATTGCCGAAGCCATGGACGGCGTGCCGGAGGAGATCATCCGCCGGCAGTTAGCCCACTTCCACCAGGCAGATCCCGCTTACGGTGCCGGTGTGGCCAAAGCCCTGGGCCTGACCTGGAATCCCTAATTTCCCCCCGGAGGCGATGCTCTCATGCATCGCAAAACTGGGTGGATGCGTGACCGTGAGCGCATCCACCCTTTTAATTTCATGCCCATGAGTTCCCCAATCACCCCCGAAGAAGAGCAGCGCTACGCCGAGTTGCAGACCCTGGCCCTGGACTTTGCCCGCCAGGGAAATACCGAATCCCTGGCCCCCATGCTGGCGGCAGGTCTGCCCGTAAATCTGGCTGACCATAAACAAAATACCCTGCTCATGCTAGCCGCCTACCACGGCCATGAAGAAACTGTGAGAATGCTGCTGAAGTGCGGAGCCAAGGTGGATCAGCGCAATGACCGCCAGCAAACCCCACTGGGTGGAGTCGCCTTCAAAGGCTACCCCGAAATAGCCACCTTACTGATCATGGCCGGGGCTGAAGTGGATGCCGACCACGGCAATGGCATGACTCCGCTCATGTTTGCACGCATGTTTGGCCGCGAAGAAGTCGCCAAAGTTCTGGAAGCAGCAGGGGCCAATTCTGCGGCAAAAAGTCGTGGCCTTTCCATCGGGCAGATGTCCCTGCTGATGCGGTTCCTGCGCATCTTGGCCAAACCTTTGCTTTGGTTAAGAAGTGGGCTCGCTTCCACTTCCTAGTTGCAGGTTTAATGTTGCTCGGGATTGGGAGCCGCTACACCATTCCATCTCATGTTACCCGACCAACCTGCCTGGTACGTCATTCACACCAAGCCCAAATGTGAGCATCTAGCTGCGGCCATGATGCTGGGCCTGCCTGATGTGGAGACCTATTGCCCGCGCATTCGTTTCCAGCGGAATACCAAACGGGGGAAAGTCTGGTTTTTAGAGGCTTTGTTCCCCAGTTATTTCTTCGCCCGTTTTGTCCCGGCCAATTCTCTCCGGGCCGTTCGTTACTCCCAAAACGTCATCCGCATCGTCGATTTTGGCGATCAAATGATCGACGTCTCAGATGCCGTCATCCAGATGATCCGCGAGGAAATGGAAGGCCAGGATGTCAAAGAAGTGCGTGTCGGCATTCATGTGGGAGATACCGTGGAGGTTTCAGAAGGCCCCATGCGCGGGCTGAAAGGCATTGTGAACAGCATTCACAGCGGTCAGGAGCGGGTAAAAATCCTAATGGAGTTCCTCGGTCGAGAGAGCTTGATCGAAGTGGAAGCCTCCAAATTGCTGAC
>JAOZVT010001082.1 GCA_025869455.1 Prosthecobacter sp. | reverse complement strand
AAGAACGCTCCGGCATTTCTTTTCTGCTCCCGCGCACTCTGGACAAGACAATTTCGCCTGACAAAGCAGGACGTCGTAGGTATGATTGGAGGGCTTTTACTATACACAGCGTTTCGTCATTTACATTTATGGTTATTTGGGATTGATCCGGCGCTGCATATGTAAGAGCTAAAGCACGGAAGCCCACTATGAACCTGACAAGCACCCTTAAAAAAACATCTCTCTTCCAGAGCATCGATACGAACACGCTGGAACAGCTTGCGGCTCAATGCCACAAGAAAAGCCACACTAAGGGGCACGATATATTTGCCATGGGGGACGCCGCTGAATCTTTCTTTGTCATCCTGCAAGGATGGGTGAAACTTTACCGCCCCTCACGTGACGGAGACGAAGTCATTATCCATGTTTTCGGCCCCGGCGAATCCTTCGCTGAGGCGGCTGTTTTTAACGACAGCAGAACATATCCGGTTAACGCGCAGGCGATAGAAGATGTTGTCCTTGTCGAAGTTCCCCGTAATTTCTTTGTGCGGAAGATTGAGGAAGACAGCCGCTTTGCCCTGCGTATGCTTGGCGCGATTGCCGCGCGACAACACTACCTCGTGCAGCAACTGGAGCAAGTAACGACGCGCACCGCGCCCCAACGCATCGGCGCGTTTCTGATCCGTTTCTGCCGCAAGGAAAAACAGGGTGCTGACGGGTGGCTGGTGGATTTGCCCTACGACAAGTCGATTATTTCCATGCGCCTCAATATCAAGGCAGAGACATTCTCGCGGGCGCTTGCGAAGCTAGAGCCGTATGGCGTTGCAGTTAAAGACCGCGACATCATCATTTCCGATATGGCTAAACTTGCAGATTTCTGCGATTTGCTTCCGCAAGAAATACCCTGTTAGGCTTCCTGCCCATCCGGGCGCGGACTGAAAAGCATCCCGACATACACCACGAGATAGGCCGCAAAACAAAGCGTCCACAATACGGCTGAGGAAATAATCCACTCGCTGGTATAGGCTGGTGCGAACATAGGGCCAAAAACACGCATGGCCGCCGCAAGTTGGATAGCGTAAAAAGACGAGGCCGTCAGATTGCCGATCCTCAGCTCGCGCCCCGTATGACCCAATGTCACGCGACAAATCATCCCCAAGATCATAGAACCAATACAGCCTGCCGTCAGCGCATGGATAACAGCCTTAATATCGAAGACGCCAAAACCCGTAAAGGCCAGAAGAGCAAGCCCAACCACCAGCCACGCATAACCAGCATGAAGAATCCACAGTAACGGCTCTTCTAGGGCCTTGGGCGTATGGTAGTGGCGCATCCGCAGGCCGTGAATAATGCATGAGAATGCTGCCGCGATGCCAAGGATAGGCGTTCCCTTGGCGAACACCAGACAGAGCGTGACGGCCAGCAACGACAACAGCGCCAGCATATCCAGCTTTGACTGGTCGGTTTGAAACGCCACGACACCACGGCGGCGCAGCGAGGCCACGGTAAACGCCGGGATAATGCGTCCCCCGATCAGCGACACCATCATCAGAATCATCATAATCGCCACATGGAGTGCCACAATATCACCGCGCAAGAAAAACCACATATCGCTGGCAAAAAGCATCGTCAAGAGTGTCAGGAAAACAAAGTTTCTCTTGTTCCAGCTTCGAAAAAGCGGGATAGCCAGGGAAAGTGCCAACGCCGGAACAAACGACACCTCAACGGCGGCAATGCACCATGTCGGCAGTCCCAAATCAATGCCCATGACAATGCGTCCTGCTATCCACAGGACGGAAAGGAACATCAGGTGCATCTGCCGTACAGGAGCGCCGCCTGTCCAGTTCGCAACAGCCGTCAACAGGAAACCTGCGACAATCGCCATGCTGAACCCATAAACCATTTCATGGGCGTGCCAGGATACGGGATCAAGAAAGAACGTCGGTGGCGCGATGTCGAAGCCAGCATAAAACGCCCCCCAAATACTGAGGCTTAAAATGCTAAAAAGTGAGCCAAGAAAGAAAAATGGCCGGAATCCGCGGCCCCAGAAAGCTGCCGCGAAAAGGGAATTAGATGGCTTTGGCATGACGGCCTTCCTTCTTGTAATTTTCTGCTTGGAAATACGGATCAAAACACGAAGCGACGACTCGTGTAAAAGGCTTCCCTATCTCCGTAATCACGATAATACTGCCATTGATGCGAATGATGCCGTCGCGTTCCAGCTCTTTCAACTTATCACGCGCCCTCGGTACAACGGAGCATTTGCTTACGTCCAGCCGAGAATAACACATAAGCTGCATGATCGCCCATCCCGTTTCAATATCCATCGGGGTCATGGCGTAGCCTTTGACGACAGGCAATCTTCCGGCATCGATGGCCTTCCTATAGCGGCAGGTGGTCTTGATGCAGATCAAGCGGCCTTCTTATTATTGAACAAGAGGACTCTGTGCGCCCTCAAGACGGAAACCGCTGATTTTGCACCGGCCAACCAGCAACTGGACATATTGGTTAAATGCTTTTTTCCAGCTCTTATCGTGAAGCTCTTGCGCGATCCAGTTTTTGGCGCTCTCATAGGGCAGTTGCTTGCCGTCAACCCGGTTATGCACCTTGATGATATGATAGCCCACTTCCGAAGCGACGGGTTCGGAGCTGATTTCTCCTTCTTGCATCTGGAACAGCGCCGTCTCAAAGGCTGGCATTGTTTGGTCGCGGCTGATTTGCCCCAGTCTGCCGCCGTCCTTGGCAGAAGAGCAGGCCGATTCATTTTGAGCGATTGTCTCAAACAGCCCTGGCGATGCCTGAATCCTGCCCAACGCAGATTGCGCTTTCTCGCGCGCCTCTGAACGGGCTTTTTCATTGTCCGGCGGCGCTATATAGAGGATGTGCGAAACCTCAAAAAGCGGGGATGTGCGAAATTTCTTCGTATTCTGTTCGTAGTATCGTTTACACGTCTCCTCGTCAGCCTCCGGAACCGTGATCTCA
>JAOZVT010001081.1 GCA_025869455.1 Prosthecobacter sp. | reverse complement strand
GAACGCCGGAGGTATCTTGGACCTGCCTAAACTGACCGAAGAGCTGTCGGCGCTCGAACATAAAATGACCGACTCTGGATTCTGGGACAGCCAGAACAACGCTAAAAAAGTCATTGATCGCGCCAACGTGATCAAAAAACAGATCTCTCCTTTGGGTGATCTGGAAACGCGCGTGGAAGATTTCCCCGTGCTCATCGAATTGGCCAAAGAACAAGGCGACACCCAAAGTTACAAAGAAGTGCAGGTCGAATTCGACGCTCTGCAAAAAGCCATTGCGGATTACGAGCTCGAACTCCTGCTCAAAGGCCCCTTTGACCATGGCAATGCGTTCCTCACTGTCCACTCGGGCGCTGGAGGCACGGAGGCCTGTGACTGGGCAGATATGCTCATGCGCATGTTTGTTCGCTGGTCTGAAAGACGTGGCTACAAGGTGCAAATCATTGACCATCAAGAAGGTGATGATGTAGGCACCCGCTCTGCCACTTTGGAAATCGTGGGTGAAAACGCTTTCGGTTTCCTTCAGGCAGAACGTGGCGTGCATCGCCTCGTACGCATCTCCCCCTTTGATGCGGCTAAGAAACGTCACACGTCCTTTGCCTCCATTGATGTCACTCCAGACAACGAAGAGGACATTGATATCGAAGTTCGAGATGACGATCTCAAAGTGGATACCTACCGTGCTGGTGGTAAAGGCGGTCAAAACGTGAACAAGGTGGAAACGGCGGTGCGAATCACCCACATTCCCTCCGGTGTCATCGTGGCCTGTCAGGTGGAGCGCTCTCAGCCTAAAAACCGAGCCAAGGCCATGGCCATGCTCAAGGCCAAACTCTACCAGATCGAAGAAGACAAACGCCAAGCCGAGATCGCCCGCCAATACGGAGAGAAGACCGATATCGGCTGGGGCAGTCAGATTCGCAGTTATGTTTTCCAGCCTTATCAAATGGTCAAAGATCACCGCACCGGTGAAAAAACCAGCGATGTCTCTGGCGTGATGGACGGTGATTTGGATGCCTTTATGGAAGCCAAGCTCCGTGGTCAAAAAGCTGGGGATGACGATGGAGACGAAGATCTCTAGTCCCTCCTGCGCCCCCCCTATATCCGTCTTGCCTTCGCTCCCCTAGCTGTGTTTCAATCCCTCGTGCTCAACCTTCGCCGCACATTCAGTTTCATCCTGCTGCTCAGTCTCACGACATGCAGCCGAGATGAAGAACCGCGCACACCAGACACGCCCATTTCCTCGACAGAGCAGGCTGGCAGTGTCTGGGTGGTGGACGCGCCCAAAACGGGCGGACGACTCTTCCTTTGTGGAACCATCCATATCCTCAGGGAAGACGATTACCCGCTTTCGCCTGCTTATGAGGCGGCGTACGCCAATTCAGACAGCATCGTGTTCGAGCTTCCCCCTGGTGCGGGTGAAGGCTCTTCCATGACAACGCGGATGCGCGAGCTCGGGATGTACCAGGGAGGTGGTTCTCTGGAAAACAGCATCAGCCCAGAAATCTGGGAGGAAATCAAAAAATGGGCAGGCACCCGTGGCATCGCGCCCAGTTCGCTGAATCGCTACAAACCTTGGTTTGTCTCTTTGCTCATCACTTCCACGGAATACTCCGCACTCGGGGCCAAACCTCAGTGGGGAGTGGACAATCATTTTGAAGAGCGAGCTAAGCGCGATGGCAAACCCGGCATGGGATTGGAGACCGTGGAGTTTCAACTTCAACTCTTCGCCAAGCTGACCGCAGAACAGCAAATCGAAATGCTAGAGCAGACCCTCGGTGAGATCAGTACACTCTCCGAGGAATATGACAAAATGATCGAATCCTGGAAAAAGGGTGAGTTGGAAACCTTGCGCGAAATGCTTTTCCGCGAAGCTGCCAAGTTCCCTGATTTGATGGATCTCTTCTTATTTAACCGCAATCAATCCTGGCTTCCTCGCCTGGAAGGGATGCTGCAACGGGGTGAAAAAGTGATGGTCCTCGTCGGAACGGGACACTTCACGGCAGATAAAGGCCTGATCGAATTGCTAAAAGGCCGAGGCTACACGGTGCGTCACTACCGAGACGTCAAAGACCTTTGATACTTGCCCCAGGGTTGCAAAACGATTCACCTTGTCTGAGGTTATGACTATTCTAATCTGATATGAAGATTCTCGTCACCGGCGGCGCTGGTTTCATTGGCTCCCACACAGTCGAACGTTTGCTCCAAGATGCAGCAAACGAAGTCACGCTATTGGACAGCTTCAATGACTATTACAATCCCGCTATCAAACGGGCCAACGTGCGCGCCATGGGTGACCGTGTCAAAGTGTGCGAAGGCGAGCTCAATGACGCTGACTTTGTCCGACGCACCTTTGATGAAGGCCAATTCGATGCCGTCATTCACTTAGCAGCACGGGCGGGAGTCAGGCCTTCCATTGAGCAACCTGAGCTCTACATTGATACCAATATCAAAGGCACTTTCAACCTACTCGAAGCTGCCCGCCGGACAGGCTGCAAACACTTCGTTTTTGCCAGCAGTTCATCCGTGTATGGCGTGAATAAAAAGGTACCTTTTAGCGAAGAAGACCCCATTTTGCAGACCATCAGCCCCTATGCCATGACCAAGATGGCGGGTGAGCAAATGTGCTCCAATTACAGCCATCTCTATGGCATCAAAACAGTCTGCCTGCGTTTCTTCACGGTTTATGGGCCGAGACAGCGCCCAGACTTGGCCATCTCTAAATTCACTCGCTTAATCGAAGACGGAAAGCCCATTGATAAGTTTGGCGATGGGCACACGGCACGGGATTACACCTTCGTTCATGACATCGTGGACGGTATCATCGGTGCCGTGAACTACCGTTCAGGCCCGATTTGTGATATCATCAATCTCGGTGGTTCGCAGACCGTTACGCTGAATGACCTCATCAGTAGCATTGAAACGGCTGTGGGGAAAAAGGCGATCATTAACCAACTTCCCGAGCAGCCTGGAGATGTCCCACTGACCTCTGCGGATGTGAGCAAGGCCAAACAAC
>JAOZVT010001080.1 GCA_025869455.1 Prosthecobacter sp. | reverse complement strand
ATTCCCAACCGACGAGTCCTGGTATGAAATCCCCCTGTTTCATTCCCGTGCCCTCAAAGAGCCAATGCTCCGGTCGGGTACAGGTCCAGTCTCCACCTCCATTGAAAGGAACAACGGTGCGTGCGCCGATGATGTCGCGCTCATCTGGCCCTGGATTTTCAAAGGGACCCAAGACCTTGGCATAGGCTTCTTTCTCCTCTTCACGAAATTCGCCATAACACGTTTCTCTGGTTAGGCGTCGGTTAGCTTTACCCTGCGCATTTGGGGTAAAGGGTGTGACCATGTACACATCGTTGGCGGAGAGCCACAGGATGTTTAATCCGTCATCAATGGCCTGTTTCACATTCTGGTATTGGCGTTGATCCCAGTACTCGTCATGGCCGATGCTGATCATGGTTTTGACGCGCTTTAGGTTAGCCGCGTCCAGGTTGTCCACGTTGGAGCAGTAGGTGACGTCATACCCTTCTTTTTCCAGCCAGTAACACAGCGGGTATTCCCAGAGCAAAAACTCGCCACTGCCCATGCTGAGCGGGTTGTCTAAGATCTGGACATACTTTCCATACGGGCGATCAAAACTCACGCTGACACCCGGTGCATGAGCGGCGCGTGGATCAGTGTAAAGGGACTCGTTTTCCGGCCAGCGATTGTAGGCTTGCCAGGTGTTATCACTGCATTGGAAAAGGATATCTGCGGGACGATCATCCTTGACGATGAAGACGAGGTAGCTCTGCCAGTAAGGCGACTCGGCGGAATCGGGCAGGGTGGAAAGACGACCCAGATACACACCGCTGGGCCAGTCTGTGGGAATGGTGAGGGTGGTGGAAGCTTCCCACTGACATTCACGCAAACGCTGTTCCCCCATCTCCGGCACGGGCTGCGTTTTCCCTTCGTAGGGGCCAAGCGTGGTCATCAGGCGCGATCCCGCCCCGCCATAGTAACCCATGCGGAAGATCTCGATGTTGAAGCGCGCGGCGGGCTTGCAACTGACAAAAAGGTCCAGTTTCTCACCCGCCTTCACAGACTGGCGGGAGCAGTAGCCTTCGATCACGGATGAGCGATACGACTTAGCACTGTCTGGCCGCATGCGGGTGAGTTGGAAACTCGTCCCCGGCTTGGCATTTTCGCCTTGGATCAAATCAGGCTGGTGGCCTGACGTCGCTGCCGAAAGAAAAGCGGGGGCAGTAAGCTGCGCCCCGAGAGCTGCGGTGCCGCTGGTTTTGAGGAAGTCACGCCTGTCCATATCCAATCATACGGCAAAGCTATCAAAGTCTTTGCCAGATCGGTAGAGGCGTCACAGAAGTATCACTACTTGGCTTTTGGCATGGCCTGCACCAAGAGACTGAAAAATTCGTTCTCTTCCGGGGTCATGCCATCTCTTTCCAGGATGTTTTTCACAATGCCTAGCACCTCTGCCTGAGCGGTCTTGCTGGTGAAGGTTGACGAACGTTCCGTTAGGTAATCCATCAGATCATCTTCACTTTCTGCCACTTCGCGGGCGCGGGCGAAGGATTCCTCAATGAAGAGGCTCTTGGGGTATTCGGATTTCCATCCTTTGGATACAAAGGCGGACTGAACCAAATCTTCTTCCACCAGCGAGATATGCGCGTCGGCATAAAGCGAGAGAGAAAGGAGATCGAACAGAGCTTCGCGTTGGGCTTGAGTCATGGTCTTTACCCTGGCAACAGGCGGCTCAAGATCAAGCCGCATGATGCCAGGAAGTTGATTTTATGCGTTTGACGGAGCGCGATTGACGGCGCTGACGACGGCTTTGATGGAGGCCAGTTCAATGTTGGTGTCCACTCCAGCTCCCCACACAGTTTTGCCATCCGCCAGTTTGATCTGGATGAAGGCCAACGCGCTGGCTTCAGAGCCTGAGCTGAGGCTTTGCTCACGGTAGGTCACCACCCCAAAAGTCGGGGCTCCTGCGTCCTGGATCAAAGCCTGGACAAAAGCGGCGATGGGGCCATTGCCTGTCCCCGTGATGCCGATTTCTTTTCCTTCTTTGATCATGCTGCTGCGGCAGGTGAAGACGCCATCCACGCCATCGGCATGGAAGTGATGCAGGGAGTAAGGGGTTTCGCGCTCGATGTACTCTTTCCAGAACATGTCACGCAGTTCCGTGGCGGTGACTTCGCGTCCCAGGGTATCCACCAAATCATTGGCGATGGGGCCGAACTCACGCTGCATGTCCTTCGGCAATTCGATGCCAAATTCGCTCTCCAGCAGGTAGGCCACACCACCCTTGCCGCTCTGACTGTTCACGCGAATCACCTCGCGGTATTCACGGCCAATATCATTGGGGTCAATGGTCAGGTAAGGCACATCCCAGATGGTTTTGTGCTGTTCGTAGCCTGTCAGACCTTTCTTGATTGCATCCTGGTGACTGCCGCTGAAGGCCGTAAAGACCAGCTCACCTGCGTAGGGCTGACGCGGTGGCACCGTCATGCCCGTGGTGCGCTCATACATGTGGATCAGCCCACTCATGTTGCTGAAGTCCAGCCCTGGGGAGATGCCGTGCATGTACAGATTCATCGCCACCTGGACGATGTCCAGATTGCCCGTACGTTCGCCATTGCCAAACAAGGTTCCTTCCACGCGGTCGGCCCCGGCCAGCAGTCCCAGCTCCGTCGCCGCAGTGCCAGTGCCTCGGTCATTGTGGGTGTGCAGACTGATGATCAGGCTGTCGCGATTTTTGATGTTCGTGCAGATCCATTCGATCTGGTCCGCGTACACATTCGGCATGGCCACCTCCACCGTGTCCGGCAGATTCAGGATCATCTTTTTCGCCGGGGTCGGCTGCCAGACATCCATCACCGCTTCGCTGATTTCCTTAGCAAATTCCACTTCCGTGGCGCTGAAACTCTCCGGTGAATATTGCAGCGTTACCTGCGTGCCGCTTTCTTCCAGGCGATGCAGGCGATCCTTGATCATCTGTGCCCCCTTGACAGCGATGGCGACGATCTCTTCCTTCGTCTTGCCAAACACATAATTCCGCTGCGCTGGCGAAGTGGAATTGTACATGTGAATGACCACCTTTTTCGC
>JAOZVT010001079.1 GCA_025869455.1 Prosthecobacter sp. | reverse complement strand
CACCGCCGCGCGTTTTTGTGTGTACTATAGTTTTCAACATTCGCTCAACGTTTCCGTCATACCTACTGCGTCAGAAACGCCATTTGAAAATTGATCAAACCATGAAAACACCCATTCGACTGACTCAGATCATCGCTGCCACCGGACTGCTGGTACTTTCCCTCAACCCGTGTTTTGCAGACATTAAGAATCCCTCGAAGCTTGCCGTCGGCGAGTTTCATTCACGTCTTCTCAAAGACGATACCGCGCTGCCCAATGGTGGGCAGTTACAAATGAGCTACGCACCCGTGGTGGAAAAAATCCTCCCCAGCGTGGTGACCATTTTTGCCTATGGCGGGGAATCCGCCTCTGAAGAACAACCCACCATTGAGGACATCCCTCCGCAGCTCCGCCCCTACTTCCGCCGCTTCTTTGGTGAAGAAGGTGGAGAAGACTCGCCTGATCAGCCGCGCAATCCACGGGGCCGCCGCAACCCACAGCGTGAAGAGCATAACAGCCGCCCCAATGGCGTCGGCTCAGGCTTCATCGTTTCTAGCGATGGCTACATCATGACCAACAACCATGTGGTGGGTGAGTCAGATAAATTGGAAGCCGTCGTCGAAGTCGATGGCGTGACCAAGACCTACCTGGCCAAGGTCATCGGCACAGATCCTCTGACCGATGTGGCTTTGATCAAGATTGATGCCACCGGCCTGCCCCAGGCGACCTTGGGCAATAGCGATCTCCTGAAGGTGGGCGACATTGTCTTGGCGGCGGGTGCTCCGATGGAACTGAATCGCTCCGTGACTCAGGGCATCGTCAGTGCCATGGGCCGTAGCAACATGAACATCGTGGGCAAAGGCAACATGGCCGGTTATGAAGACTTCATTCAGACAGATGCCTCCATCAATCCGGGCAACTCCGGCGGTCCGCTGGTAGATGCTCTGGGTCGTGTGGTCGGTATCAATACCGCCATTCTCTCACGCTCCGGCATGAACGCTGGGATTGGCTTTGCCATTCCCGTGAACATGGCCCTGCACATCGTCGAAGACTTGATCGACAACGGCTCCGTGCGTCGTGGTTACCTGGGCATCATGTTGGAAGACATTGACCGTGAGAAAGCCGAAATGTTTGGCCTGAAGGATCAGGGCGGTGCCTTGGTGAAGCAGGTCAATGCCGATTCTCCTGCCGAGATGGCCGGGATCGAAGTGGGTGACGTGGTCACCGCCGTGGATGGTCAGCGTGTGGATGGTAGTTCGAAGCTGCGTCTCATCGTCAGTGGCAGAAAGCCTGGCACCGAAGTCATGATGACCGTTTTGCGTGATGGTCAAAGTGTGCCGCTGAAGGCCAAGCTGGGTGAACTGCCAGGTTCCACCGTGGCTGAAACCAGCAGCAACACTCCACGTGGAGGTGGCGATGGTGCCAGCATTGCGGAAATCATTGCCGGTGTCACCGTCCAGAACCTCACGCCTGCCACACGTGAACGCTATGACATTCCCAATGACATCAGCGGTGTGATCGTCACCAAGCTGGACCCTGAAAGCCGCGCGGCTGCCATGGGTGTCGAAGAAGGAGATGTCATCATGCAGGTCAACCGCAAGCTGGTCCGTGCCGTGGGTGAAGCCCATGAAATGGCCAAAGGCGGTGGCAAAACAGTGCTGCTGAAAGTGTACCGTGGTGGTGACACCATGCTGTTCATGGTCGGCAATAACTAATCATTCGTTCTTTACAGAGGCCCGCATCCTTCATTGGGGATGCGGGCTTTTTGTTGAGGGTTGAGAAATCAAAAAACTGAGTGATGTTCCCCCCTCGTGACAGGTTTACCACAGATCCCATGCCAAAACTCCTCAGCCCCCGTGCTGCCAGGAAGACCGCGCACGGCTCCGACTCAACCACGCCTGCTACCAGACCTGGAGCCGCCTTATCATGTGATCCTGCATGATGATGACACCCATACTTTTGAATATGTGATTCAAATGATGGCAGACATCTTTGGCTACGAGGTGCAGCGAGGCGTTGAAATTGCCCATGAGGTCAATGAAAGTGGCCGTGTGATTGTGGTCACTTGCCACAAGGAACTGGCAGAACTGCGGGTAGAGCAAATTCACGAATATGGAGCAGATCCCTTTGCCAGTGACAGTACGGGTCCGATGAAGGCCACCATGGAACCTGCGGAGTAAGGTGAAACTTTTCAGGTGGAGCCGGGGTTAAAGGCTGCGTCATGAAATTCCTCCCTCTCGTTCCCATACCGTTACTGCTCTCTTTATCGGCCTTTGCCCAGCAAGCCCCAGCTTCAGGGGATCGTGCCAAAGTACTCTTTGACCGTCTGGATACCAACAAAGATGGCAAGCTGAGCCAAGCCGAATTGCCCGAGCGCGCCCGTGCTAATTTTGCGCGGATCGATGCCAACAATGATGGCTTCATTTCCAAGGAAGAGCACACGACGGTGATGAATCGCCAGCCTGCGGGCCGCCCTGAAAAAGGGGGGCGTCCGCTGCCCGCTGGCGTGGATGCCAAACTGGATCTGGCCTATGCGGATACGGACAATCCACGGCAGAAGTTGGACCTGTATTTACCAAAGATGAGGAAGAGTGAAAAGCCGCTGCCAGTGATCGTCTTCATCCACGGCGGTGGCTGGCGGGCAGGGGATAAAACAGGCGGTGCTGCCCAGGTGGGACGTTTTGTCTCCAGTGGCGAATATGCCGGTGCCTCCATCGGCTATCGCCTGACGGGTGAGGCACAGTGGCCCGCCCAGATTCATGATTGCAAAGCCGCCATCCGCTGGATCAAAGCCCACGCCAGTGAATACGGGCTGGATGCCACCAAGATCGCCGTCTGGGGCTCTTCCGCAGGTGGTCACCTAGTCTCTATGCTGGGCACCAGTGGAGATGTGAAGGAACTGGAAGGCACCCTAGGCAAGAACCTGGATCAAAACAGCAAGGTGACCTGCGTGGCGAATTACTACGGCCCGGAAGACCTTTTAACGATGGTCAAACAGCCCAGCAAGATTGACCGCACCAAAGGCAGTGACTACCCAGAAGCCTTATTGCTCGGCGGAGATCG
>JAOZVT010001078.1 GCA_025869455.1 Prosthecobacter sp. | reverse complement strand
TCAAATCAACCCGGTGATCAAAGCCGTGGGCAAAATCGGCCTCGCCGTCCGTGGCCTTTATGGCGAAGGCACCGAAGCGCTGGGAAATCTTTTCCAGATCTCCAACCAACACACCTTGGGTGAAAAAGAGGGCGAGATCATTTCCCAGATCGAAAAAGTCATCGAGCGCGTGGTCAGTTCTGAGATGAACGCCCGGCAGAAGCTCATGGAGGATAATCCCACCATGCTGCATGATCAGGTGGGCAGAGCTTACGCCATTTTGCGTTATGCCCATATTTTGACTTCGAAAGAGGCACTCAACCTGCTTTCTTTGCTCAGACTAGGAGCAGACATGGATCTGATCCCCAATTGCGACCGGAGTCTGCTTGACATGCTACTGCTCGAAATCCAACCCGCGCACCTTCAGCTCAGTGCTGAACGTGAGCTCTCCCCTGAGGAGCGCGACGCCCGCCGCGCGGAAATTACCCGGGCGAGGTTGCAATTACTGACCGGACCTTCTAACATTTCTCCAACTAACCAACCCCCAGAGGATAAACCCTCTGATTCCAATGATGAATAATTTTACTCCACGCGCCCAACAGGTCTTGGCCCTGGCTCGAAAAGAGGCTGACCGATTCAACCATAATTACGTCGGCACGGAGCATTTGCTACTGGGCTTGATCAAACTCGGCCAGGGGGTCGCCGTCAATGTCCTGACCAAGCTGGGTCTGGATCTAGAAACCGTGCGCCTCCAGGTGGAGCAGCAGGTCGGTTCTGGACCCGAAACCAAAATGGTAGGCAACATCCCTTACACACCTCGTGTGAAAAAGGTGCTCGCCTTGGCCAGCAAGGAAGCCAAAGCCCTCAACCACAGCTACGTCGGCACAGAGCACATCCTGCTCGGCCTGCTGCGCGAAGGTGAAGGTGTGGCCGCTCAGGTCCTCCGCAATCTGGATATCAATCTGGATAAAGCCCGCAATGAGATCCTCAAGGAACTCGACCCTAACTTCACCAGCAGCAATGAGGAGGAAGAAGAGGACGCAGAACCTGTGAGCCCAACAGGCAACTCAGACGACGATAAGAAAAAGAAAAAGAACGAGAAGACCCCTGCCCTCCGCGCCTTTGGACGTGATCTTACCGAGATCGCCCAAAAAGGAGAAATGGACCCTGTCATCGGACGCACGGAAGAAATCGCCCGCGTCATCCAGATCTTGTGCCGTCGCACCAAGAACAACCCTGTCCTCATTGGTGAAGCAGGTGTGGGTAAGACTGCCATCGTCGAAGGTTTGGCCCAAGAGATCGCAGCCGGGAATGTCCCAGAAATTCTTCGCGACAAAAAAGTGATCACCCTGGACCTCGCCCTCATGGTCGCAGGCACCAAGTATCGTGGTCAGTTTGAAGAGCGTATCAAGGCTGTGATGGACGAAATCCGTCGTGCCAAAAACGTCATTCTCTTCATTGATGAAATGCACACCATCGTCGGTGCCGGCTCCGCTGAAGGCACCATGGATGCTAGCAACATCATCAAACCCGCCCTCAGTCGTGGCGAGTTACAGGTGATCGGTGCAACCACCCTCAATGAATTCCGCAAATACATCGAAAAGGACTCCGCTCTTGAGCGTCGTTTCCAGCAGGTGAAAGTGGAAGAGCCTTCCGTCGAAGATGCCATCAAGATCCTCAACGGTCTGAAAGGCAAATACGAGATGCATCACAAGGCCAAATATGCCGACGGTGCCATCACATCGGCTGTGAAGCTCAGTTCCCGCTACCTCACTTCCCGCTTCTTGCCGGATAAGGCTATCGACATCATGGACGAAGCTGGCTCCAAAGCCCGCATCGCTGCGATGACCCGCCCACCTGAACTCAAGACCATTGAGGCTCAAATCGAAGCCATCCGCATCGAAAAAGAAACGGCCATCAAGGATCAAGACTTCGAAAAAGCTGCACGCCTGCGCGACAGCGAGAAAAACACCAAGAAGACCTACGACGACACCCTGGAAACATGGCGTCAAAACAACACCGAACGCATCGTCGATGTGTCCGAAGATGACATCATGGGTGTTGTTTCCAAATGGACGGGTGTTCCACTCCAGCGCATGGAAACGGCAGAAGCTCAAAAGCTGCTTAAAATGGAGCAGGAAATGAAGGGCAAGGTCATCGGCCAGGACGAAGCTGTCGTTGCCATCAGCAAGGCTCTCCGCCGCTCACGCGCCGACCTCAAAGATCCGCGCCGCCCAATCGGCTCCTTCCTCTTCCTGGGACCAACAGGTGTGGGTAAAACCTTCCTCGCGAAGAACCTCGCCGAATTCATGTTTGGCAGTGCTGAGTCACTGATCCAGCTCGACATGTCTGAATACATGGAGAAACACACCGCCAGTCGTCTGATCGGTGCCCCTCCTGGGTATGTCGGATATGAAGAAGGCGGTCAACTTTCCGAAGCCGTGCGTCGCCGCCCCTACAGCGTCGTGCTCTTTGACGAAATCGAGAAAGCTCACCCAGATGTCATGAACCTCCTCCTCCAGATTCTGGAAGAAGGTCAGGTCACCGACAACTTTGGTCGCAAGATCGACTTCAGAAACACCATCGTCATCCTGACCTCCAACGTCGGTGCTGAAACCATCAAGAAGCAATCCAGCCTTGGCTTTGCCGCCATGGCCCAAGGTGAGGCAGACAATGCCAGCATCAAGGATAAGCTCTCTGAGATGGCTAAGAAGTTCTTCAAACCCGAATTCCTCAATCGTCTGGATGACCTCATCGTCTTCCGCATGCTGGAAAAAACCCAGCTTGCCAAGATCGTGGAACTCGAAGTCAACAAGGTGGTCGCCCGCCTCAAGAGCAAGAACATCCACATCTCTCTCGACGAAGCTGCTATCGAGTTCCTGATGAAGGAAGGTTTCGATCCTCAATACGGTGCGCGTCCAATGCGTCGTGCCGTTGAAAAGAATATCGAAGACCCTCTGGCAGAGCACCTCCTCGGTGGAGACATCAACGAAGGTGATCAGGTCAAGGTTACCTTTGATGCTGAAGCCAAGCGTCTGAAGTTTGCGGCTGAAAAGCCAACACC
>JAOZVT010001077.1 GCA_025869455.1 Prosthecobacter sp. | reverse complement strand
TTGCCCCGTGCTGGCCAAGCTGCTGGCCTTGCTGGCATCCCGATCATCCACATCCGCAAAGATGAGGGTGTTCATGCTGGTGAACTGAAGGGATGAAAAGAATCCCTGCGCAAAGCTGAGCGGTAAGATGAGCCAGATGCTACTGCCTGGGCCGACTTGAGTAAAAATGGTGATCGTTAGGCCTAACAAGACCGTGTTCACAATCAGCACCTGCCGGTGGCCAAAGCGTGCCAGCAGAGGGCGGCTGATCACCTTCATGCCAATGGCTGCCAGCGCTAAAGGAATGGTCAACAAACCCGCCTGCCAAGGTGGAAAACCCAGGCCAATTTGATAAAGCAGCGGCAGCAAAAAGGGCATGCCACCGATCCCTAATCGGGTGATGAACCCACCAAAAACGGACAGTCTAAACGTACGAATGGCAAAGAGATGCACGGCTAAAAGAGGCTTTGCCATTTTGCGTGAATGCTTGCAGTAGGCAGTTAAGAGCAGCACCGAAGTCAGGGTCATGATCCCCAAAGCCAACGGCGAAAGTGTGTGTTCCCCGAATACCTCCAGCACATACGAAAGCAGTGCGATGCCCACGCCAAACAGGACAAAGCCTACGCGATCCAGCGGCGGAGACTCCGTATCTCTAAAGTCCGGCATGTGCAGATGAGCCAACCATAAGCCAATGATGGCAAAGGGCACATTCAGCAGGAAAATAACCCGCCAGGAAAACCAATGAATGATGGCCCCACCAAGTGAAGGACCAATCAAGGGGCCAATCAAAGCGGGAATGATCACATAGGTGGTTACGCGCAGCATTTCTGAACGCGGGAAAGAACGCACCAGGGCGATGCGCCCCACAGGCATCATCATGGCACCGCCCATGCCCTGGATGATGCGAGAGACAACTAACATGGGAGGATTGATGGCCACA
Organism: Prosthecobacter sp.; assembly: GCA_025869455.1. Lineage (GTDB taxonomy): Bacteria > Verrucomicrobiota > Verrucomicrobiia > Verrucomicrobiales > Verrucomicrobiaceae > Prosthecobacter. The sequence continues at coordinate 2,137 of JAOZVT010001077.1, read as the reverse complement.
GAGCACAGCAGTGACCCCAGCGTAAACAGCATGATGGCCAGTGAGAAGATGCGCTTTGTGCCAAAGCGGTCTGCCATCCAGCCACTGATGGGGATGAAGACGGCTAGACTCAGGGTATAACTGGTCAGCACGGACTTCAGACTCAGCGGCTCCACGCCTAGATTTGCCGACATGGTCGGCACGGCAGTATTGAGAATGGTGGCATCCAAATTCTCCATGAACAAAGCCACGGCCACCAACCAAGGCAAGACCATCAAAGAAGGGCTTGGAATTGAAATTGGTTCGTTTGGGGTCATCGGCTTTGGCACACTCTGCACCTCACTCTCCCTGCTCCTTGCGCCAAGATTTTAAAATGTTGTCCAAGAGTCCAGGAAACCGGCTTTCCAACTCCTTACGTCTCACACGACTGGTTAGTTCCACACCACGGCGCTCACTGTGGATCACGCCAGATTCACGCAGGATGCGGTAATGCTGTGAACAGGTGGACTTTGGCATGGCACATTTCAGACGACTGGTCGTTTCAACGCAGTTCAGCCCGTCCTCCGCTTTGCGCAATTCCGCCACAATGCTCAAACGCACCGGGTCTGACAAGGCGTGAAGGATGCCAGCAACGGTGATGCTTTCGGTGGGAGGATGGTGGAGCGGTCTGATGAAAACATTCTACATAAAATTGCTTGCAGTTCAATCATTCTTTAGTTCCGTATTTGTGAACAATAGAACAAACGACATGCCCACACTCTTTGATCCCCTTCTGCTCGGCTCCCTGCACCTGCCCAATCGCATCATCATGGCTCCCCTCACCCGCGCCCGTGCCGGAGTGGAGCGTGTACCGAATGCCCTGATGGCCGACTATTACCGCCAACGCTCCAGCGCAGGTCTCATCATTAGCGAAGCCACCTCCGTGACTCCGATGGGGGTCGGATACGCCAACACACCCGGCATTTGGTCTGCGGAACAAGTGACCGGATGGAAGCTCATTACGGAAACCGTGCATCAAGCTGGAGGCCGCATCTTTTTGCAGCTCTGGCATGTGGGCCGTGTCTCAGATCCCATCTTTCTCAATGGTGAACTCCCCGTGGCCCCCAGCGCCATTGCCCCCTCTGGCCATGTCAGTTTGGTCCGTCCTGAGAAGCCTTTTGTCACCCCGCGTGCGCTGGAGCTGGATGAGCTTCCAGGCATTGTCGAGGCGTATCGAGTCGGTGCCCAAAACGCTCTGGAAGCCGGATTTGATGGGGTGGAAATTCATGGAGCGAATGGTTACCTTCTGGATCAATTTTTGCAGACAAGCAGCAACCACCGCACCGACAACTACGGTGGATCCGTGGAAAACCGTGCGCGGCTGATGCTGGAAGTGACGGATGCCGTCATCTCCGTCTGGGGTGCGGATCGTGTGGGCATGCACCTGGCCCCGCGTGCTGATGCGCACGGTATGGGAGACGCGAACCCGCTGGAAACTTTTGGCTATGTAGTGCGCGAATTGGGAAAAAGAGGCATCGCCTTCATCTGTGCGCGTGAGAAGCAAGGGCCAGACAGCCTTGGCCCTGAACTCAAAAAGGCCTTTGGTGGCGTTTATATTGCCAACGAAAAATTCACGCTGGAAACAGGCAATCAAGTCTTAGCAGATGGCACTGCCGATGCCGTAGCCTTCGGCGTCCCCTTCATCGCCAACCCCGATTTGCCCAAACGTCTCGCGCAAAATGCCCCGCTCAATTCCCCTGATCCAACGACCTTTTATGGCGATGGGTCTAAGGGGTACACCGACTATCCTGCGTTATGAAAAACTCCTCCCCGCTGCTTTACTCCGTCCTGGATCTCTCACCGATCCTTGCCGGAGAGACAGCCGCACAATCCTTCCGCCACTCGCTAAATCTGGCGCAACAGGCGGAAAAATGGGGTTACCATCGCTACTGGGTTGCTGAGCATCATAACATTCCAGGGGTAGCCAGTGCCGCCACTTCCGTGGTCATTGGCTACATTGCAGGTGGTACCTCCAGCATACGAGTCGGGTCAGGTGGCATCATGCTGCCTAACCATGCACCGCTGGTGATTGCCGAGCAATTTGGCACCCTGGAATCCCTGTTTCCTGGGCGGATTGACCTGGGGCTGGGGCGTGCACCTGGTGGAGATCAGACCACCT
>JAOZVT010001076.1 GCA_025869455.1 Prosthecobacter sp. | reverse complement strand
TACCCTGGGCTGGAATAATAGTAGTAGGAACCAGACTTCGCCGGCATCTGATTCAAAACAACACCCGACGGCGCACGTCCAGCCCCACGCAACATCCCCACAGCACGCTGGATCACATGCTTCGGAGTTGCTCCCCATTTAACCACCAGCATCACCGTCTGCGCATAGGGAACCAACATCAAGGTATCACTCACCGCAATAACGGGAGCCGTGTCAATAATGACCCGATCAAAATGTCTCAATGCCTGTTCAACCAAGGCTGGAAATTCTTTGCCAGCCAAAAGTTCCGCAGGATTGGGAGATCGCTCCCCTGCTGGCAGCACATAAAGATTGTCAGTTTCAGCACGGTGGCACACTTCTTGAAGTGAACTTTTACCCACCAACAGTTCAGTGAGTCCAGGCTTTCTACTTTCGCCAAAAAAAGCCACAGATACCCGTGGTTTGCGTAAGTCAGCATCAATGATCAAAGTCCTCAAGCCTTGTTGGGCTAAGCTGATGGCAAAATTAGCTGAACAAAACGTTTTTCCCTCCGAAGGCAAAGCACTCGTCAGCAAAAATACACGTCGCTCTGCCTCAGGGCCTAACAAGCCCGTCATCACCCTCAATGATCTAAAGGATTCCGCCAAGGCACCATGAGGCTCTTTCACAATGTCCTGTGTATCTTTTTCCATGATTTTGGAGCGCCCAACCGCTGTCAGCACAACAAGCCCAAGAGTCTTCTCCGCCTGATCCACCGTCTTAATGGTGCGATCCATAAAATGAATCAAAAAGATAATCCCAATCGCCACCATGAAGCCACCACCAACCGATGCAGCCATGACTTTTGATGGAATCGGCCAGACTGGCAAGTAAGGAACCAATGGTAGATCATGAATACTCAGATCGTTCTGCTCTAACCCCTTGGTTAAATCCACTTCTTTAAGACGGCTGAGAATGGACTCATACATGGTCTTATCCGTCTCCATCTCACGTTTAAGCACATTGTATCGAATTCCAATCTTATCGAGATTCATTGCCTTTGCCTCGTTTGAAGTAAGTGCCACACGGAACTTCTCCTCATTCACTTTGGCAGCCATGTAGGTGGCTTCTAAAAGTTTTTTAGACTCCGCCAAAGTACTGCGTAGCTGCTTCTTTAAATTTTCAATTTCCGATTCAGCAGAAAGATATTTGGGATGCTTTTGCTTATACCGCTGCTTCAGCGTTGCAAATTCAGATTCCTTCAATGCAATCGCCTGTGTAATGGACGCTACCGCAGGAAGGGAGGCCACGCTTTTTAATTGGAGAAGCGACTCAGGTGTTTCATCCTTCATTGCATCAATCGCAGCAAAATCTGTCTCCAACTGAACCCTCGCAGAGGTTGCAGCAGAGTACTGCTCATTCATATCTTTCAACTGATCCACCACCAAGTTCTGATTATCCTCAAGTGAGATGGCATTATTATCATTCCTGTATTGCTGCAACGCCGTCTCTGAAGCCTCTAACTTTGCTTTTAAACGGTCAGCCTCTTGCACAAGAAATTCATTGGCAAAACTAGAGGCTTTCGCCTTCTGTTCTAAGCCATAACGAATCAACCCCGTTGCCACAGATTCAGCCACATCACGTGCAAGTTGCGCATCTTGACAGCGAACAAATATATCAAGAAGACGCGTATTCGGTCTAACCACAGCACGCACCATTCCACTTAACGCAGCAGCAGCTTTCTGCGGACTTCTGTCTTTAACGCTCGTCGGAATCAATTCTGGACGCTCATACAACTTATCCCTCGTAGCCACAAATTCCAAAAGCGACCTGGAAGTAATAGTCGCTGACACCGTATTCATCGCATCAATGCTTTGAAGTGTGCCCGTTGTTACATCCTCAAAATCAACCACCTTTTGTTTATTTTCGACCTCCAACGTGGCCTTTGCTTCAAACACATCCGGCGTCCTTTGCAAATACGCCCAGCCTGCGCCTCCGCCCAGAATTGGCAATAAAACCAATAACCAAATTTTTGTGCGCGCAGTGGCCAATATCCCACGCCAGTCGAAGCTTTCTTCTTCGTCCTCAGCAAATTGGTTATTGTTCTGAAGTTTGAGAGAATCTGGAGATTGCATGTGTGAACGTGGATAAGTCATCAGAAGAGACTTTCCCCAACGATAACGACATCGCCGGGCAATATCTCGAAGCTGGCTTCATTGCGATCATTCGCTAATTTCTTGCCATCCACCTTGATAACTTGTTCACGTCCAGAAATTTTTCTCTTAACGGTGATTTTGCTTTGGCTCGCAATCCGAGTAAATCCCCCAGCCATACCAATGGCTTGCAAAAAGGGCAGCTTCCCCGTGGGCGGTAAAACATAGGCACCAGGCGATGATACCTGCCCCAGAATCGTAAAATAGTCTTTCGTGTGTTCGACCACCGAAACATTGACCTGCGGACTGACAAGATAATCCGCCGCCAGCATTTGGCGAATGGTCTCTGCAGCCCCAGCTGCTGTGCTACCGGAAATCTTCACACGGCCGAGCAACGGCAGCATCACAGATCCATCTGCAGAAAGCCTATCCTGCGCAGCTAAATCTGGCTCACCAAAAACGGTTACAGCAATGAGATCATTACTGCGCAACACATAATCTCCTCCAACAGAAGATGCCGCCCCCGGAGCGAGCTCCGTATTTGGCACCTGCGACTGCCCACACACACTCAACTGATGCAACAGCATGACAAATAAGCAAATCAGCAGATTCTGCTTAGAAGTAAGCTTGGAGCGCATCAGAAGAGTCAAGTTCATACAAATTCAAAAAGCTAAGAAGGGACAATCAGAAAGCTAAGCTCAGATAAAGCCCAATCTGATTTCTGTCAAAGCTACTACCAGGCCCAGTTGAAGAATCATTTGTCGAATATTGATAAAAGAGATTGGCACTCAGATGACTATTGAAGGTGTATGTGATAGTCGGACGAACAAAGAAATATGTATCTTCACGATCAATTACCCCACCCGTATCAGTGGCCTCGTATTCAGATACTTCATACCCAGCACTCATACCGATACGAATACGATCTGTAACCATGTAAGAACTA
>JAOZVT010001075.1 GCA_025869455.1 Prosthecobacter sp. | reverse complement strand
GCACCGGAGGGGGGCGATGGCGGGGCATTGGGGGGCAGCGGTGGTGGCGGGTTATTTTATTGGGGAACAGAGGCCGGATCTGGAAGCTGAGGTGAATCAGGGGATCGAAGGTGATCTGGAACGGGTGATGGCGGGTGATTCGGTGTTCGGGAAGCGGATGGCGAAAAATTCGAAGCTTACGGATTCGGAGTTGTTTGAAGATTTTCCGAAGGAGAAACCGAATGAGCGCCTCATTGATGACCTGGCTGAGGCCTTGTCGAAGAATATCGAGTCGCCGAGGGAGTCGGGCCACAATGTGATTTTTGCAGCCATTGCCATTCATGCGCTGAAGGAGCACCCGGAATTTGCGACGCCCTCCATCATTGAGGGTCTGCGTAAGTTGATTGGTCTTTTTGATAAGTCTCATCCAGGCAGTGGCTACTACGGGAAGGCGAAGGGCCGGATGTATGGTCACAAGGTGACTCTTTCCGATGAGGCAGTTGAGGGGTCGCCGCACTACGCGGATATTCCGGGGATGGTGGATGCGGTGCTGGATGAAATCATCAGCCTGGATCCTAACAATCATCGCCAAGGTTATGGGGGACTGCTGCACGTGAATAACCATGCGGCGGCGATCACAGAATTGGCCCAGTATGGGTATCCTGAGCTGGTGCCAGCAGCCGTTGCGGCGCATCATCGGCACATGCTTCTGTGGAGGAATCTGCCGAATGTGGCGGATGAATTTGGGCCGGAACCTTTTTCTGAGCACAACCCTTTTACGGCGGCTTACTGGACCTCTGGAAAGGTGCCGTATGACCGTGCGCTGCTTACGCATCGTGTGAAAACGATGTTTGGCTTCAATGAACTGGCGGAAGCGACGGACAATGATGTGAAGGAAAAGAGCGCTTTGGAGAAGCTGCGTTATATGATGTAGGGGCGTGGGAGTGGATGGAGAGGCGTGTAGCTGTGCTCGCTAGAGCGTGGGGATTGGGGCGGACGTGTGTTTGTTGGGCGGACGAATGCCGACGAGACGTCGGCGCTCCCAGTAAGGCACTGGAAGCTCGGGATGGGAGAGCTATCGAGATGTGCCCTTGAGGTGCGCTAAAAAGCTGGACCACAAGCTAAGGGAAACCGTTCTCGAGGGTCGGTGGAGGTAGGACGCTTCGCGGCGGACGTGGATTTGGTTAGGGGCGGACGATTTCGACGAGACGTCGGCGCTCTCAGTAAAGGCTTGGAAGCTCGGGATGGGAGAGCTTTCGAGATGTGCCCTGGCCAGTTGGAGCCCAACTGGCCTACTTGGCGCAGGCAGCTACGAGGGGGACGCTTTGAAGTGGACGATGCCGACGAGACGTCGGTGCTCCTAGTAAGGGCTAACAAACTTTGCTTTAGTCTGGCTTTTGCCAGAGGTGGGGGGTTGTGGCGAGGAGGATGGCGCGGTCGGGCTTGCCGTGGGAGTCGCGGTGGTTGTGGGAAAAGTTTCCGCCGGTGTAAAAGAGGTGCCATTGGTTGTTTCGTTCCACCATGGCGTGTGGGGCGTGGAGGAGGTAGCTGCCGAGGCCTTCGTTAGGCGCGTCACGTTTGATCCAGGGCTGGCGCTGGGGGCGCTGCCAGTGGATGCCATCGGTGGAGAAGCATGGCTCAATGTCAATGGTCTGGGCATCGAGCCGATAGTGACCGAGCAGGCCGATGCGGCCCTGTGGGGTGTGGGTGACGGAGAGATAGTAGAACTGGAGATCCGTGGGGTCTTCTGCGTCAGGGGTGATGACACGCTGGCGGTTGCCCCAGGTGAGGCCATCGGCGCTGGTGTAGCGGTCAATGACGCGGATGAGGCCGGGGACGTTGTCTTGAGGGGCGTAGCGCGGGTCGTCTTTACCCACCTGCATGAGGCCCACGGAGTACATTTCAAAGCTGCCATCGGGGAGTTGATAGACGTTGGTGGCGTCGTTGGAGAGGAGGCTGGCTGGGGCGAGGGGTTCTCCTTCCACGGGGGCGGCTTTGCGTTTGGCAAAACGAGGGAGCCCGGCTTCCACGGCCACGCTGCCATCCACGGCGCGATCTGCGGGATGGTAGATGCAAGGGCGCAGGGCATTGACGACCCGGAATTGGCGGCCATCCTGGCTGTCTGCGGCGATGTAGCGGACGACTCCTGCGCCGTGCGCCCAGAAGTAAAGGCGGGTGCGGCCATCCTGAAGCCGGAGGGTGACGACCTGGACGGGATGCCAACCTTCGGGGAGGCCGCCGATGGCGAGCTCTGCCTGCGGATCAGGCTCGCCGGGGGTGCAAACGGCGAGGGTTTGTTTCCACGGGCCACCGATGCGGCCCGTGACATAACCGATGTTTTTTTCATCGCCCTTCGGCACAGAGATGCTCATCCAGATGCGCCATTGGTCGGCATCGATGGGTTCGACGGTGCTGGTGAAGTTTTGCATCCATCCGCCGATGGGTGGACCCTGGTGGCGGAATTGTTCACCCAAAAGTTTCCAGGCAGAGGCGGGTACGAAGCTGGGGGCGGCTGTGTTTGCCGAGAAGACCTGGCTACTGGCGGCAAGGGAGAGTCCGGCGGTGGTGAGCTGTGCGAGAAAGTGGCGACGGTCTTGGGGCGTGGGCATAAGGGAAATAGTGAAGGTTTTTGGGGCGGCTGACCAGCCTGGAAGTCTGGTTACGGTTTCCTGATGGTTTTGGTTAAACTCATGGGGCTAGGGGACTTTATACGAGGCCCTCCTATGAATTCTCTCGGGCGCAGGCTGTGAGGACTTCCTCTTTTTGCAATATGAGGGGCAGGGTGGCGTTATGAGGGGTTCTTGGTCCTATGAAATATCTTGCTCTCTTTCTGTGTCTTTTGGGGGTGTCCGTCATGAAGGCGGCACAGCCGAACATTGTGGTCTTTTTGGTGGATGATATGGGGGTGATGGATACCTCGCTGCCGTTTCTGACGGATGCGCAGGGCCAGGCGAAAAAGTATCCTTTGAATGAATACTACCGGACGCCGAATATGGAGCGGCTGGCGGCGCGGGGGATTCGGTTTAACCAATTTTGCGCCATGAGTGTGTGTTCACCCACGCGCATTTCCATCATGACG
>JAOZVT010001074.1 GCA_025869455.1 Prosthecobacter sp. | reverse complement strand
CTATACATTGACTCCATGAGGACTCAATGCCTGAAATTTAGAACGACTAGGCCCCTGATTTCTTAAATACTGGCGATGGTCGGTGATCCGTGGATTAAGGGCACGGTTTTTGCCGTTGCATCGAGAGACCTTGCCAAATGCGAGAAGAATTGTGCCCTTGTGGGGATGGTGCATCTGCATGTTGAGAGAGGGTATTATGCCTCATGAGAATCTGCATTGCTAGTATGCATATTCTGGTCCGTAAGGTGTGATTCTTTGGGTTGTTTGGTTTAAATAAAACACTGTTTTTGCTGAATTAGCATCTACAAGCTGCCCCGTAGTATTTCAAGAATTCGGAAAGTTTGTGCTTGGTGCCATACATGACTTTGTGATTACATAGTCAATAAACGAAAAATCAGTGAAATTCCTGCCTCCAGCCATCCTTTGCAGGGAATTAATCGCACTGGCGAAGCTGCGCTTCTATGCCCGTGGGGATGATTCAGTGATGAGGAAAATCTATGTAACCTCTTGTTTATCAAGGGGGTGTGAATTTTAGTGGTGGCATTTTGAGGTGTTTTATTTTTTTACTCTCGCTGCCTGCAGTTCCCTTTTTTATCTATCTTTGTTATGAACAAACTCCAACCGCAAAGCTCCATTTCAGAGCAGATGATGTATTTACTGCGTCGTCGATTGCGTCTTCCCGTGACTATTTTAATGATGGCCTGCAATATGGGCTGGACGCTTCAGAGTCGTGGAGATGTGATTCTGAGTTCGAATGGAGATACTGACACACGAGTAATCAGCCTGAATGGTCTAAACGCGGCAGCGAGTCTGCAAGTAGGTATGACCGTGACTGGCTCTGGTATCCCAGCTGGGGCATACATCACCCAAATCCTAAGCGGCAATCAAATTCTCATCAATCTACCAATCACTTCTAATTTTGCGTCAGGATCACTCACCTTTGGCTCTGTTGGAGAAGTAAAAGGAGGCACGGGCAATTTGACGAAGACAGGGGCGGGTAGAACGGTGCTGTCTGGAAACAATATTCTTAATGGTGTAGTGACTTTGACAGAGGGTACACTCCAGATCGGTGGGATAAACTATGGCGCGCGCACTTGGCTGAATGACATTATTGAAAACAACACGGCCTTTGTGTTCGATGCAGCTAAGACCACAAGCTTGGATTTCGCTAGCAACGTGGTGAGTTTCACCCCCTTTGAGCGCATTGGCTCGATCGCTGGCGGTAGTAATCTAGCCACCATCAATCTCACCGGCCAGAATACAAATACCGCGCTGGTAGTAGGGGGGGATAACGCTACCACTGTCTTTACGGGCAACATTCGCGGTGAAGCGAAGTCTATATTGGTCAAAGAAGGCACCGGAGGCCTGACTTGGAACAACAACAGCCTGGACTCTATGGCCGGTACCATTCGCGTGGAAGGCGGTACTCTGACTATGGGTGGGAGTGAGGGATTGAGTGATGATGTGAGTTTGTCGATAAGCAACGCGGCAGATGCTCGGTTGGTACTGAATGTGTCAAACTCTGAGACAGTGAATTACTTGGTGGGAGGGGGGCGCGGGGCCGTAACTTCTTTTACTAACGGTGTGCTTGGCGCTTTGTCTGGCAATTACCTAAATAGTACAGGTGGAGAAGTAAACTTGAGTTCGGGCCTTACCCTTAACTTGAATAGCGACATCGCTAACGCCGTGTATAAGTACGGCGGTGCCATTACGGGGGACGGAGGCATTACTAAACATGGAAGAAACGTTCTAGAACTCTTCGGCGACAATACTTATTCTGGCTATACGACTATTCAGGCTTCAAGTGTGAGTAATTCGAACAATATTTTGCGCCTTGGTGCCTATGGTGCCAGCTCAGGCGTTGGCAGCTTGGCTAGCTCCGGTTTTGGAAGTTTGCCGACGACAACGCGCTTGCAACTTTTTGCGGGCAATGGTGGAGTTGGGCAGAATGTCGCTTTTGATTTGAATGGTGCGACTCAGACGATCTCTTCTCTTTCATCTGCTTATGATACAGGAGCGCGGACAGTCTATCTCCGCAGTGGATCATTGACCATCAATACTGTTGGAAATGATCTATCGGGAAATTACACTGGAACCTTTAATGGGTTAGGCAGCATCAATGTGTTGGCTACTTTGGGAACGAATGGATGGACCTTATCTGGAGATAATAACAAAACACTAACGGGTTCATTGAATGTATTAGGCGGAATGGTTAGTCTGGATCGCCCTGGTGGCACTTTGGGCGATAACATGCATATAAATGTGGAGACTTCTGGTCAAGTGGTCGTTCGTGAGTCTGATACCGTTGGATCTCTTGTAGGAAGCGGCACAGTTACCGTCAACGTCGGCCGTTCGCTCACTCTAACTTCCGCCCCTTCTGGAGGTACTGTAGGCAATGGCTGGAGCGGTTTGATTACTGGAGCAGGGGGATTAGTACTTTCCACGGGATCGAGTCTTCGCCTCTCCACCGCGCAACAATACTCAGGGGGGACAACTTTGAACTCAGGATCTGCGTTGTTTCTTGATTATGGTGAGACGGCTACGAAGATTATTCCAGGTGAGTTGACTCTCAATGGAGGCCGCATCTATCTCAGTGGAACAGCAGCCCAGACAGTGAATAGTTCCATTATCGCCAATGGTGCTTCAAAAATTTATAGTCAGTTGGGTGCCCCATCTACGCTTTTAAACCTCATCACGATTACACGCCAAGCTGGTGGTGTTTTGCAAGTTCATGGAGCTTCAGTGGCAACTGCTAATGTTGCTTCCACTGGCGGAATATTAGGAGGTTATGCAACCTATCATACTGTAGATGGAACTGGCCACCCTTTAGTTACATGGGCCGTCCCGAATGGAACCAATTCTGCGGTCACTGGATTTACAGCTTTCTCCAATACCTTTGGAAGTGGACTCCATACGGATGTCACGGCCAGCCATGGCCTCAGTTCGGCAATCACACCCATTTCAGGATCAATGGGTTCTCTCAGATTCAATGCTGCCGTAGATGTGGATCTTTACATCGGAGGAAACGATGGCTTGCTTCGCACAGAAATTCAATCTGGGGGGATTTTAG
>JAOZVT010001073.1 GCA_025869455.1 Prosthecobacter sp. | reverse complement strand
AAATAATTTCTATAGACTCAGGGTTGAACCCGTTGTGTCTGGGGGATGGGTTCAGGCTCGAAGTCTAACACGTCCTGATGAGTGCGCAGAGCCTGACGAGCTTTGTCAAAAAAGGAGGAAAGATCTTCGGCATTGGCCAATTGTTTGTCCTCAATCAGATCATTGAGCTTCTTCAACTGAGCATCGGCATCCAAGTTGACAGAGCGCATGGAACTCTGAGCGGAGGCATAGACAGATTCAAATTTTCCCTGGGCCTCTGAGAAGGCACGGCGGGCTCCTTCTTCACGCAGGTATTCTTTTTCTGCTTCACGAAAGTCCTTGCTGAACATGCGCTTGAAGAAGCCGAAGTTTGACTTGGGCTTTTCGCTTGGGCGCTTGGCTGCATTCTCAAAGTATTCTTGCAAGGCGCTAAATTCCTGCATGGGTTTCTGATACTGCTTTTGCAGGAAACTGATGCCGCTCGTGATCACGGTGAGTCTTTCCACTTCATTTTTAGAGAGTGCCTGACCAGCCTTCACTTTGCCTTCCAAAAGATTGATGTACTCAATGGTTTGCTTGTTGCCAGAGAAGATATTTTCAAACTCTTTGTAGGCGCTGGCCATTTGTTTGCGTTGATCCTGACGCAGTTCGGTGAGTTTTTTGTCATACTCTTCATTCAGACTTTGGATCGTCTTTTGATGCTGCTCATTCTGGGCAGCCAGACTGCTCTGCAATTCTTGATCTTTCTGTTCCAAAGCTGACAAATGAGCGGCTTTGAGCTGATCTAACTCCAGGTGCAGTCGGCCAGCATCAGAATGATAGTGCCAGATACCGTAGCCCAGAGCGGCAAAGACGAGAAAGAGTGCGATGTTACGTGGATTCATATAAGGAGGGGTTATGAAGAACTCGGGCGAATGCTGCGCCAGCGCAAGAAGGAATACGCCCCTATTCTTGCCCAGCATGCAGCTTCAATGAGCAGACTTTGGGCCTAGGTTGGCCTTAGGCAGCTCTATAAAGGTTTTCCACATCCCTTCACACTCCACCAGAGAAGGCACTCCATCATGCACCCAAAGGGCATAACGGAGCTGGATTTTGTCCCCGTCCTTGACCTCCACGGGAGTATCCAAACTCAGACAGGCCCCCATCCAGCCATCATCACGAACATGAAAGGCGGTTGGATGATGCGGATTCTTGGGATGATTCATCAGCGTGATCCCGGCAAAGCCGTCTTCATCATTGGAAATGCGACCGCTGTAGTCCACCCAGCGGGCAGGCAGGCGAAACATGGCTTTTTCATTGATCTGGCCTTCCGAGTTCAGGATGCGACCTCCACCATCATTCACACCGATACTTTTGGCGACTCGAACGGCGATTAAACCAAAACCCGTAGGGCCAAAGGTCGCCGTTTTGCCTTTAGGCGGCGAGTATTCGAGATCCACGATCATGAACCAACTTTTGGCTCCATCCAAGGGACGAACCTCTGTTCGGCGAACTTCGATCAGTTGCAGCGACTGATCCTCCTCACTGATCCAGTGATTGACCATGCGCATGGCTGCCAAGGCATCGGTATCTTCGTACCCCTCACGCGAGACCTCCACAGTGACAATGCGGCCCTGTTTTTTGGCGTGATCTCCCCAGAAATCTAGGCCGTTGAGGGCGTTATGAGTCACCCAGACACTGTTATGATGGCTGTGGCCAAAGGGATCATGAGGATGCCCCATGCGGGTGAGGCTGATCTCTTTGGAGGCCTGGATCGGGTACCAAAACGGGCGCATATCCTGCGGATCATAATGACAGGCTGTGAGTTCACGCCCTTCAAGCTGAAAAGAAGTGATGTGGTGAGGAAGGGGCACCGCTTGCATCTTTGGGATGGGTTTGGCCAATGGGAGCTGGGCCAAACCAGATACAGGGAGGAGAAAACTGATCAAAAGACAACGCATGGAGGAAATACGGGCCGTAAGGCGGTGTTCTTTGAAGCACCGGATGGAAAGCAACCGTGACAAATTGGCAAAAACTGTTGCCAAAGCCCCTGAGTCCGGCGCAAGAAGCGCTCTCAGACATCGTTCCATTCCGCCCATGAAGAAAATCCTTCTCCCATTCCTCCTCTTCGCCGCTTCGTGCTTCGCAGCGCCGATTCCAGAATCCGCAAAAGTTGGCGAGTTCTTCGCAGGCTGCCAGGCCTACAGCTTCCGCATGTACACGGTGATGGAAGCCATTGATAAAACAGCCGCTGCTGGTGGCAAGACCATTGAGTTTTATCCGAAGCAAAAGTTATCCCCTGAGCATCCAGACCAAGTCTTTAACCATGAGTCTTCCCCAGAAATCATTGCAGCGGTGAAGGCCAAACTGGCTGAAAAAGGACTCGTTGCCGTCGGTTACGGCGTGATCAAGCTGGGTACAGACGCAGCCGCAGATCGCAAGGTGTTTGAATTCTGCAAAGACATGGGCATCGGCATTGTGGTCACAGAGCCTGACGTCGCGGGGATGGACGGCATCGAAGCCTTGGTGAAGGAATTCGACATCAAGATGGCCATCCATAACCATCCAAAGCGTCCTCTGGACCGCGCTTATCTTTTCTGGGACCCCCAGTATGTGCTGGATCTGGTCAAAGACCGTGACCCACGCATGGGCTCCTGCGCTGACATCGGCCACTGGGTACGTAGCGGGCTGGACCCTGTGGAATGCGTGCGCCTCCTGAAGGGCCGCATCTTTGACAGCCACCTGAAAGATCTGACTGAGTTCGGCAATGTGAAGGCCCATGACCTGCCATTCGGCACTGGCAAATCCAATATCGCTGGCGTCTTAGCTGAATACCACGCTCAGGGCTTTCATGGCCCAGTCCACGTGGAATATGAGTATAACTGGGAAACCAGCCTGCCAGAAATCACTCAGAGCCTGACCTTTGTGAAGAACTGGAAGCCTGAGGCCAAATAGAGCTCAGAACGATCTAACGTTAAACCCGAATCCCGCGATTCAGCGCGAGACAGCGTCAAGAAAGCCTGAGACTCAGACGGTTCGGAGACTGCGGGACTGTATTTTAAATACTGGACCGACAGGCACCGAGCCGTATGAGGCCAGGATTTGCAGCCGATG
>JAOZVT010001072.1:953-3073 GCA_025869455.1 Prosthecobacter sp. | reverse complement strand
GCTCTTCTTCGGCCTTGGCTTTTCGGCCTAGGGTCCGGTGGAAAAGTGCGTCCAGTTTTTGGGCATCATCTGCCTTGGGCAGTTTGGTGGCCAGGGTTCTGGCGGCTTCCACGAAGCTTGGATCGTTGAGTAAGGTCAGGGCTTGCTGTGGGGTGTTAGAGACGTTTCGATTGGCCGTGCATTCATCTCGGGCGGGGGCATCAAAGTTGGCCAGCATGGGGTGCAAAAAGGTGCGCTGCCAGTGCATGTAAACACCGCGCCGCCATTGGCGATCATCGGTATCCGCGATGTAGTCGCGGCTGGGGAATTGCAGGTTCTCGTAGTAACCGCTGGGTTGATACGGTTTCGCGCTAGGGCCACCGATTTCCAGATTCAGCAGGCCTGCAATGGCGAGTGCATTGTCGCGGACAAATTCAGCATCCAGTCGGCGTGGATTTTGGAAAGCCAGAAGCCGATTGGTGGGATCGATGTCTTTGAGTTCAGGGCGGGTGCGGCTGTCTTGCTGGTAGGTGTGACTGGTGACGATCAGCTGCATGAGGTGCTGGATATCCCAGCCGCTATCACGAAACTCCACGGCGAGCCAGTCGAGCAATTCGGGGTGGCTGGGGGTTTCTCCTTGTGCGCCTAGATCATCTACCGCCATGGACAAACCATTGCCGAAAAACTGTTTCCAGAGCCGGTTTACAAAGGTGCGCGCGGTGAGGGGGTTGTCTTTAGATGTAAGCCATTTGGCCAAGTCCACGCGGGTCTGCCGTGGGGCGTTTTCAGGGACGGGGCCAGCTAGGAATTCGGGCGGGGAAGGGGGGCAGATTTCACCAGTTTCATCCATCCAGTTGCCGCGTGGCAGACGCCGGATGGTCAGCGGTTCCTTCACCGCCACGGTTACTTGGGTCCAGGCTTTACCCTCATGACATTCCAGGGCTTCTTCGTGCAGCTTTTTCCATGCAGTTTTGGTGTCAGGGTTTTGGTTAGACTGGAGGAGCCAACTTTGGGCTAAGAGAGGATCACTCAAGCTGCCTTTAGCGAGGGCCACTTGCAGGGGCTGAGTCCAATCGGTGGCCAAAGGTGTGGGTGGGGCGACTGCGGTGATGGCCACACGCATGCAGCCGATGCTGTGGCCACTAAAGCGGATGCTGAAAGTGTCCCCTGGATGCAGCTCAAGAGGCGTTTCAAAGACCCAGACTGAGCTTTGTTTTTCGTGGGCTTTTTTGGCAGAGGTTTTCCAGCCTCCAGTGATGCCAGGTTGCTCCACGGTGCCGGAGTAGCGCGGCTCTTTCACATCAGCATCAGCCTGGAGGAGGCTTAGGCTCACGTCTTTTTCAGCTTTGGCGGGGCGGTAGCTAAAAGCTGGCAGCAAGGTCATTCCATTGGCGCCTCCATTCAGTTCAATGCTACCCTGATGCGTGGCGTCTGGCAGTAGCTCTAGCTGCACGGCTGCGATGCGGGATTCACCGGGCGTAAGAGTCAGTGTTGTGGTTTGAGCGGCCTTGGCACTGATGAGCAGGCGACCTTCGGCATCCTGGGTGATTTTTGACTCATCGATGGGTTTCTCTTCGTCTTTTTTGGGCTTCGGCGGAGCCCCTTTTTTGGAAGACGGAGCCAAGGCTGTCTTGAGTGTCCAGGTCGGGACTGTCCATGCCTTTGGCGTTTTTTTCAGCTCTGCGAGCGTGGCATTTTTCCAGCGATTGACTTCAGCTGGCACGGCGGATTGCAGGGCTTTGATGGCTAGGTTCTCCTTCTGCGCGGTCAGTTTTTTGAGCCGTGCTTTGAGATAGGGACTGTCCACTAAGATCTCTGGTGGGAAGGGGTAGTCGTTGTTCCAGCCCTTGAGTTCTTCTACCGGTGAGTAGCCGTAGCTGGAGTAAACCCCGAACTGCTTCACATCTGCGAAGTACGCAGACATGGAGTAAAAATCGCGAGCTTTGTAGGGGTCGAATTTATGATCATGACACTCGGCGCAGCCAAGGGTGGCACCTAACCAAGTACCACCGACGGTGCGTACACGGTCGGCTTGATATTTGGAAAGGTATTCCTTGGGCTGGGCACCCCCTTCACGTGTCATCATGTTCAGGCGATTGAAGCCCGTGGCGACCAGTTGTTCCTGGGTCGGATGAGGGAGG
>JAOZVT010001072.1:0-943 GCA_025869455.1 Prosthecobacter sp. | reverse complement strand
GCCAATTGCTCTAGAGTAAATTGGTCAAATCGTTTGTTAGAATTGAAGGCGTTGATCACATAATCGCGATAGGGAAAGATGCGCTGATTTTGATCACCATGAAAGCCGACGGTATCGGCAAAGCGGGCCACATCCAGCCACCACACGGCCCAGCGTTCGCCGAAGTGGGGGGATTTCATGAGCTTGCCGGCCCAGGTTTTTACGGCAGCGGAACCGATACGCTGAAAGTCTTTTTCAAAAGCTGCCACTTCGGCGGGTGTAGGCGGCAGGCCCACCAAGTCTAGGCTCAAGCGTCGAATGAGAGTGTGGGGATCTGCGAGCGGGGAAGGGGAAATGCTTTTGCTGGCGAGGGTGCTTTGAATGAAGCGGTCGATGGGATTGTCTGCCGGGGTAGTGGGTAGTTCAGGTCTGAGGAGTGGTGTGAAGGCCCAGTGCGGTTCGTATTCAGCGCCTTGTTGGATCCACTCTGCCAGGATCTTCTTTTGCTCGGCCGTGAGTGTCTTCTTGGATTCTGGCGGAGGCATCACATCATCCTCATCCTGACTGTGGATGCGCTCCAGAATGCTGCTGGCATCAGGCTTCCCTGGGATGATGGCTTTCATCTCCACCGCTGCTTCTCGCACGTCCAGGCGGAGGTCAGCCTCGCGATGATTCTTATCGGGTCCATGACAGGCAAAGCAGTTGTCGGAAAGGATGGGGCGGATGTCCCGATTGTAGCGCCATTGACCTGACGGTGCGGCCTGGGCAACGGGGGCAAGGGCGAGGAGGATGAACAAGCGCGACTTCATGAGAAAGGAATCTGCAAGGTACTTAAACGTCGCCAGATAGGCATAGATTGCGTTCGGGCATGGTGACATCTGCTCGGTGCCATGTCAGAAGGCGGATTTTCAGGTCCCGAGTAAGTTTTTTAACCCGTCAATGAATACTCAGGGGACTTTGAAGG
>JAOZVT010001071.1 GCA_025869455.1 Prosthecobacter sp. | reverse complement strand
GCCTCGGTAAGCCAGGGACAGCGCACCACTTTCTTCACTGACGATCAGCGCGATGGCATCCGTCTCTTCTGTGACCCCCATGGCAGCGCGGTGGCGCAGGCCGATGGCGCGGTCTTGCACCTCCCTTTGACTGACGGGAAACACACAACCCGCTGCCGAGATGCGCCCCTGGTCAATGATGGCCCCACCGTCATGCAGGGCCGTTTTGGGAAAAAAGATGGTGGTGATCAGTTCGGGGGAAAGCTTGGCATCCAAGCTGACACCACTTTCTGCCAGGAGACGCAGATCAATGCCACGCTTGATGGCAAAGAGGGCACCGCAACGGCGGGCTGAAAGTTGCTGCATGGCTTCCAGCAGCACATCCAGAGATTCGGGGTCAGGCCGATTCAGTGAAAACACGCGATGGCTGCCCAGTTCTGCTAGCACACGGCGGAGTTCCGGCTGAAAAAGAACCACCAGGGCGATGGCCAAGAAAACGGAGATGCGCTGTAGCAACCAAGTGATGACTTCCAACTCCAGCAACTGCGACACCAGGGCTAGGCCCAGGAGAAGCATGAGCAATCCCGTTAAAATACGGGCTCCGCGCGTTGCTCTAAAAAAGAGATAGGCCTGATAGACCAATATGGCGAGAATGAGGATCTCCACGCCATCGCGCCAATGCTGTTGTAAGATTTCCCACATAGTTGGCTATCCTTGTTCAAAGCCTAACGAAAGGCACTGCGCAAGGAGTACATCTCCTAAACCTTCGATTGTTTCTTTTTTTTCTTCACCAGGAAGGCCGTGAACTTGGACTCATAACGCTTCGGCACCACGCATTGGATGTCCGCCACACCGCTGGCATAATCTTCAGAAAGGACTTTGCCTTCCTGGTGCGCTAAGGCCACGAGATCCATCCGATCCATAGGGATGCTGAGGTCCAGCCGCACGACGCGGTCGATGAGCATGTCATGGATGCGGTGGAAGAGATCTTCCATGCCCTGGCCAGTGGTCACGGAAATGAAGACCCCTTCAGGGAATTGGCGACGCAGTTCCATCTGGCGGCTGTCGTCCACCAGATCCACCTTATTCAGAGCCAGTAGCACCCGTTTGTCCCCAGCACCCAGTTCTGAGAGCACCTCCGTGGTGGTTTGATAAAAACTGTAAGCATGAGGGGAACTGGCATCCACCACATGGATCAGGAAATCCGCCAGCACGGCTTCTTCCAAAGTGGCTCGGAAACTCTGCACCAGATCATGCGGCAGGTTGCGCACAAAACCCACCGTGTCGGTGACCAGGATGGCCTGCCCGTCTGGCAGGTCCATGCGCCGCGTTGTGGTATCCAGCGTGGCAAAGAGTTTGTTTTCGACGAAGGCATCAGCATTCGTCAGTTTGTTCAGCAGAGAGGATTTCCCTGCGTTGGTGTACCCGACGATGGCGGCATGGGGAACGGGGACGCGGCTGCGTTCTTTGCGCATGGTGTCGCGCTGCTGCTTCACCTCCTCCAGCTCAGCTTTGACCCGGTCACGCTTTTTGTAAGCCATGCGGCGGTCCACTTCCAACTGGGTTTCCCCTTCACCACGGGCAGCCCCGGCTCCACCGACACCCCCACCTGCTCCACCGCCCTGACGGTCAAGGTGAGCCCACATGCGGGTCAGACGAGGAATGGAATACTCCATGCGGGCCAGTTCCACTTGCAGACGTGCCTCGCGGGTTTTGGCGCGCATGTTGAAGATGTCCAGAATGACTTCGTGCCGATCAATCACACACAGATTGGACTCGCTTTCCCAGGCGCGTTGCTGACCAGGGGAAAATTCATTGTCAAAGATGATGCACTCAGACCCAGCATCCCGCGCTGCGTCCATCAGCTCCTTGGCCTTGCCTTTGCCAATGAGGTGGCGGGCGGTCACTTCGCGGGCAAAAACCAGCTCAGAACCCACGACTTCAATGCCCAGGGTCTGCACCAGTTCATTCAACTCTTCCAGCAAATCAGCCGCGTCTTGAGCTTTGCGACGGTCAAAATAAGCTCCTACCAAGAACGCCCGATCCACATGCTGTGGCTTTTCACGAATATCAAACATGGGATACTAGTAGCGAGGGACTGCGTCTTGCCAAGCACCGCCAGTTGCTCAGATGCGTATTCCATGCCACAGACCGTAAACATGACACGTCGCTTTTTTACCTGCCTTTGCCTTTTGACCCTCACCGCCTGCGGCCCGGTGGACCGTGAAGGCACCCGCTTAGACAGTTATGAATCAGACGCGACGGAAGCTCTGGTTCGGGAAATCATCCGCACGCTGCCGGATCCGAACCCTGGCGTGCCCAAGAGCTACTCCATTTCCCTGGGAGAAATCGTGCCGAATCGCGATTACACGCCTGCTAGCGTGCCATTCCTTCAGCGGTTTGATGATCTCAAGCTGCGTCTCATCAGCGCCAGCGTGCTCAGCACGGCCGAGCCGGACAACGTCATCGTGGACCCAGAACTCCGCATTGCCGTGTATGTCATCCAAATCCGACTGAGGAAAGCCACGGGGCCTCATTCCTGGGAATATGAAACCGCTTGGTCCTACAAAAAACATTATCAGCGTCAAAACTGGGAAGTGACAGAGAAGGATGGCAAGACAGTGGTCACCTCAAAAGGCGTGATTGAGGGAAATTGGAAGCCGGAAGCCCCGTGAACAGGCCCTCCCGCGTCTTTGCGGGAAGAATGAGGGTGGTCGGGGCGTTCCCATGGGCTCAACCATCCGAATCATGCGTCCTACCTACCTGACTCTTTGTGTCCTTTGCGCCCTTAGCGGTGCTTTAACTGCGGCTGATACTCCAGCCAAAGCCCCTGCCAAACCGAAGGCTGAAAAACCAAAAGCCGCTCCTCTGCCCAAGCCGACCTTTGCCAATGTGGCTTACGGAACGCATGAACGTCAGGTGTTGGACTTCTGGAAAGTGGAGTCTGATAAACCCACCCCACTGCTTTTTTACATCCATGGCGGCGGCTGGATGGCGGGAGATAAAGCCAAGGTAGGTGCCCTGCAAAAGATGCTGGATGCTGGCATCTCCGTGGTCTCCATCAATTACCGTTAGGTCTCCCAGGCTCACGCGGCGGGGGTCATAC
>JAOZVT010001070.1 GCA_025869455.1 Prosthecobacter sp. | reverse complement strand
CAGTTTAGCCGGGCCTGTCAAGATCCGAGGGAAGGGGCTTCGTTTGACGGATACGTATGACAAAACTCGAACCACGAAGATACGGTTAACTTACTATCTGAATCCAGATGGAACCCGAGGCCCAGAGTTTAACCCTCACTTTCCTTGAGTGAGCGGATGCTTACAATCCTATGGCAGATCATGCTACGATGATGCACTGGGACTGACCTGGGACGAGTCATGGGAACGCAGAATGAATCGAATGGGCGCTCCAGACGGCCTTGATCACGCGGGTTCGATCACGGCACCATACGCTGCACATAGGCTACCGGGCAGGGTCACGGAGACGGCTTGGCCGGTTTGTTGAGCGAGGGTGGCGGCGAGGGCGAGTTGGAGGGCTCCGGCGGCTCCCATGCTTTCTCCGAGGATGGCGCGTGGGTGGTAGGTGGTGGGGACGAGGCGGACAGGTTGCGAAGCCGTGAAGCGAATGTCCGCGTTCCCTTCGGGCGAAGTGGCTGCGCTGCTGGGGATGGGGCGGACAGGTTGCGAAGCCGCGAAGCGAATGTCCGCGCTCCCCTCGGGAGGAGTTGAATTGGTATCCGCGCTCCCCTCGGGAGGAGTGGAAGTGGTCTCCGCGCTCGATTCTTTAGCGGTGCTTTCGCTTTGATCCAGGAGGGCAATGCCGGATTGGCCACTGATGTGGACGGGGCGATTGTACTGAGGCTGAGTGGCTAGGTGCTGGAGGTGGGCGGCTTTTTCAGCTTCGGTGTGAAAGACGAGGGCTGGGGTGTAGCTCAGGGTGAGGCGGCCAACGGAGGAGCTGGATTCGTCACTGAGGCTCAGCAGGAGGGCTCCGGCGCCTTCGGTAGCTTTGAGGTCCGGGTGGTAGTAGTTTGTGGCCTCGGCCCCCAGCCAGTCGCATTCTTCGGCACCGATGACGAGGACGTGATCCACGAGGTCCTGAGTGAGCCAGGTCTGAGCCATGCGCACGGCCTCCATGATGGCGCTGGATTCGCCGATGAGGGTGGTCGCGGGTCCGTCCACGCCCAGGTAGGCGGCGACGTGGGAGGCGGGTGCGTTATAGACGGTCTCTGGAAAGATGAGCGGGCTAGCTAGGGCGGGTGTCTCCACCACTTCATGGTAAAAGCGTCCGCTGAATTGCACGCAGCCATTGAACATGAGCTGGATGATGCCTAGGCGGCCTGCCCCCTGAGCATTGGGGAATCCGGCTTGTTCCAGAGCCTCCAAGGCGGCCGCCATGCTGAATTTGGTGATGGAGCTGGAGCGACGCAGGCGTGGGAACTTGGGCAGGCGATCCGCTGGTACGCTGGGGGCGGGCTGGATGAGGCAGTCCCAGTCCCGCTGGCCGATGCTGCGCGGGCAGAGGGCGGTGGCTAGCTGGGTCTTTTGGGAAACGGCTTCCGCCAGGGCTGCGGTGGTCCATCCTGCGGACGACACGGCTCCCGCGCCGAGGATACTGAGAGATGAGCAGCTGCCTCTAAAGCGACGGGATCTGGGGGCCAAAGGATAGGCACTGTCTGTGAAGACGAGTGTGGCATTGGTACCGCCAAAGCCGAAGCTGTTGGTTAGTGCTATTTTCACTGGGGCCTCACGGAATCCGTGGACTAGGTCAAAGCAGACGGCGGGATCGGTTTCGCGAATGTTCAGGCTGCCGGGCATCCACTGGCCTCGCATGGCCATGAGGCAGATCACGGCCTCCACGGCCCCCGCGCCACCCAGCAGGTGGCCCATGGCAGACTTGGTGGAGCTGAGAGAAATGCGGGCCGCATCGGCTCCGGCCCAGGTTTTCACGGCGCTGGCTTCCGCCACATCATTGTAGGGGGTGCCGGTACCGTGGGAGTTGATGTAGCTGACTTCTGCTGGGGAGATGCCCGCCATCTGACAGGCCCCGGCCATGGTGCGGATGGCGGCTATGCCTTCAGGATCTGGCTGGGTCAGGTGATGTAGGTCTGTCGCGGTGGAGTAACCAGCGGCTACGGCCAGGACTTCCGCGCCGCGTTCGGCAGCCGCAGATTCGCTTTCCAAAAGAACCAGCGCCGCTCCCTCACCAAGGGCCAGGCCATCACGCGCAGCATCAAAGGGACGCGGTGTACCGCTGGGTGCCAGAGCGCGTAGGGTGTCAAAACCCGCATAGACCAGCTCGGCCAGGGCATCGTACCCCCCAGCTAGCACGCGTTTGGCCTGCCCTGTCTGAATCATGGCCATCGCATCGCCAATGGCATTGGCTCCACTGGCACAGGCATTGGAGACGATGATCATGGGGCCGTGCCAGTCATACTCCATGGCGATGGCATTGAGCTGACGCTGCGGCTGATAAAACTCTAAGCGGGAGAGCTGACCTGGGATCTTTGACGGACTGCTGGCAGCGTGGCGGAAGTAGTCTTGGCCGATGCCCATGGCCCCGGCGGAGGTGCCGATGATGATGGCATCTATCCCTTCCAGGCCGGGCATTTTGGCCATCGCCAAAGTCTCGCGCAGGGCTAGGAGCAGCATTTTGGTACCGCGATCTATCAAGTGCTGTCGCCTCCCCGGTGTTTTCAGGAACAGACGCTCCTCAGGCAAATCCACATGAGCGGCGGTTTTGGCGATGCGTTGGCTCACATCGAACATCGTCACGGGCCGAAAAGCCGTGCGATTTGCCCGGAAAGAGGCCTCGTTTTCCTGCCAGTCCAGCCCGAGGGGCGAGACGATACCGGCTCCGGTGATGAAAATGCGCTGGTGAGGGACTGAAACCACGGGAAAAAGAACGCTGATGGAAGGCAGATGGATACCCAAGCTTGAACTCACGGTGGCTGACTGGCACAATCCTGGCTCAACAACCGTGCCGCTTGGTTTAGCCGCGCACGGCGGAGAGTTCAAATGTTTGCTGATCGTTGGAAACAAATCCTGTAGACGCGGGGCGATGAAGTCGCTCTTTGGCACCCTGGTGGTGCCCTCAGTTTTCGTGCCCTGGAAGCTGCCGCTTTGGCGTTGGTTCCCCAATCATGCGCCCGTTTGGGCCGCTTTTACCTAGCCCAAGGAGGAGGCCCTGAAATCACCGTGGCCCTGCTGGC
>JAOZVT010001069.1 GCA_025869455.1 Prosthecobacter sp. | reverse complement strand
AATAGCCTCAAAGCAGGTCTCATCGTGGTGATGGCCCGCACGCCGACCAAGGAGAAACCCCACGCTACCACCGCCTTCATTGTCGAGACTTCCTGGCCGGGGGTGGAGATCATCCACCGCTGCCGCTTCATGGGCCTGCGTGCTCTGTATAATGGTGTGGTCAGATTCGAAAACGTGCGTGTTCCCCGTGAGAATATCTTGGGTGGTGAAGGCCGTGGTTTGAAGGTCGCCCTTACCACGCTGAACACAGGCCGCATCACCCTACCCGCCGCCTGCGCGGGTCTAGCCAAACGTTGTGTCGAGATCTCTGGGCGCTGGGCTAGCAAACGCGTGCAGTGGGGCCAGCCCGTGGGCAAACACGCCGCCGTGTCTGAAAAATTAGCGCACATGGCTGCCGATAGCTTTGCCATGGAGGCCATGGTTCGCTACGTCTCATCCCTGGTGGATCGTGATAAAAACGCCGATGTCCGACTGGAGGCCGCCATCGCCAAACTCTGGGGCAGCGAACGCGCCTGGGAGATCGTGGATAGCACCATGCAGATCCGTGGCGGCCGTGGTTATGAAACCGCTGATTCACTCCGCGCACGTGGCGAAACCCCAGATCCTGTGGAGCGCCTCTTCCGCGACTGCCGCATCAATACGATCTTTGAAGGCAGCAGTGAGATCATGCGTCTCTTCATCGCCCGTGAAGCCCTGGACCCCCATCTAAAAATCGGCGCAGATGTGGTGAATTCCACCCTGCCTATCCAAAAGCGTGCCAAGGCCGCCCTACGCGCTGCGCGTGCTTACTCCACTTGGTATCCCCGCATGTGGCTACCTTCCAATACAGGGTCTTCCATGACACACCTGCATCCTTACTTGCGCCATGATTTGGAAACCATCGCCAGCCAGAGCAGGAAACTGGCCCGCACGCTCTTTCATGAGATGGTGCTGAATGGTCCAGCTTTGGAAAAACGCCAAGTCTTGTTAGGCCACCTAGTGGACATTGGTGCCGAACTCTTTGTTTGGTCCACCACCCTTGCCTATGCCGAAACTAAGATTACCGATTCCTCCGTCAACTCGGCGGAGATTGACAAACTGGTCCGCAAAGTCACCTACTTTGGCAAACTCACCCGTACTCGTCTCAACCGCCACTACCAAGCCCTGCATCACCCCCTGGAAAAAGAGGCTCAATCCGTCAGCCGTGACTTGATGGAGGCCTGATGACACCGGGCCTCCACATTTGACGCCATGAGCAAATCACTATTTCAGCATGGTTGTGCTTGCACCCAGCCCCCGGCCCTCGTTTATCCCTAGATGGCGCAGGACTTCATCCGGGTGCGCGGCGCCCGGCAGCACAATCTCAAAAATGTGGATGTGGACATCCCACGGAATCGTCTTGTCGTGCTCACAGGCGTCAGCGGTTCTGGCAAATCATCCATGGCCTTTGACACGCTGTATGCGGAAGGCCAGCGCCGTTATGTCCAAAGTTTATCCGCCTACGCACGCCAGTTTCTGGATCAGTTGGAAAAGCCAGATGTGGACTTCATCGAAGGACTGTCACCAGCCGTCGCCATTGAGCAAGTACACAGCTCGCCAAATCCGCGCAGCACCATTGCCACCGTCACGGAAATCTATGATTACCTCCGTGTCCTCTACGCCATCACAGGCCAGCCACACGACCCTGAAACCGGGGAAAAGCTGATCAAAAACACCCCCGCCGAAATTGGCGAACGCCTTTTAGGCCTGGGTGAAGGCACCCGCGTGGTGGTACTTTCCCCCCAACCTCCCAGCGATGGGGCTACCCTCCGTGCCTTGTTTGATAAATTGCGCCGACAGGGGTTTGTCCGAGTGCGTTTGGATGGCGAAATCGTCGAGCTGGAAGAGGCATTGAAACCCACGCTCAGAGAAGAACATCATGTGGAAATCGTGGTGGACCGCTTGGTCATTCGGGAAGGTGTCAAAGCCCGCCTCATGGAATCCATCGAGGCCGCCCTACGCTGGAATGAAAGCGAGGTACAGTTCCTCATCAGCAGCGGCAGTGAGTCCACAGAGCCCAGCATCCTCAGCTTCACCACCGCCTATGCGAATCCGCGCACGGGCTACGTGATTGAAAAACTAACGCCCCAGCATTTCTCCTTCAATACACACCTCGGTGCCTGCCCCACCTGTGAAGGTGTCGGCACCCTCATGGCTCCAGATCCAGGCCTGCTGGTGCCGGAGCAGGATCTCTCCATTCAAGACGGCGCCGTCAAAACATGGTGGTCACGCAATCCCAAGCTCAAGGCCATTCATCAGCGTGGTGTTGAAGCTTTGGCCAAGCATTTTAAGGTGGCTCTGGATGCCCCCTTTAAGACACTCCCACTGACATTCAAAGACGCCCTCTTTCACGGCACCGGCACAGTCGCCATCCCCACAGGCTGGGCCACGGGGGCGAACAAACGCAGCCTTGCGAAGCCTTATGAAGGCCTATTAAACGAAGCGGAACGACTCTATGCAAATGCTGAGAGTGATGCCCTACGCGGTCAATTGACCCGCTACATGAACCCGCTTCCCTGCCCCACCTGTCTGGGCAAGCGATTGAGAAAAGAAAGCCTAGCCGTCGTGCTTGCCTCACAGCCTTCAGAGGCAGCCAGCAGCACCCTGAACATCCACGAACTCTGCACCCTGCCCATTCGCGATGCGCTTTCCTGGGTCCGCCTTTTGACACTGACGGAACATCAGCGCAGCTATGTGGAGGATTTGCAAAAGGAGATCCTCAAGCGGTTGGAGTTCTTAGAACAAGTCGGCCTAGGTTACCTGGCTTTGAACCGTGAAAGTGGCAGCCTTTCGGGCGGTGAAATGCAACGCATTCGGTTAGCCAGCCAGATCGGCGCTGGTCTGGCGGGGGTACTTTACGTGCTGGATGAACCCAGCATCGGCCTGCATCCATCAGATACGCAGCGCCTGATCGGCACCCTGCTACGCCTCAGAGATCTAGGCAATACGGTCCTGGTGGTGGAGCATGATGAAGCCATGATGAGGGCCGCAGATCACGTCATCGAAA
The DNA here is from genome assembly GCA_025869455.1 of Prosthecobacter sp. Taxonomy (GTDB): domain Bacteria; phylum Verrucomicrobiota; class Verrucomicrobiia; order Verrucomicrobiales; family Verrucomicrobiaceae; genus Prosthecobacter. The sequence goes on along the minus strand of JAOZVT010001069.1, from coordinate 11 downwards.
TGGGACCTGCT
>JAOZVT010001068.1 GCA_025869455.1 Prosthecobacter sp. | reverse complement strand
TGTGCCTGCCTCGGCGATGGCGGTGGCTATCAAGGCTGTTTTTTAACCTTGAGATGCGTGGTCGAATCTTTGGTTAGGTTGTGGCTGGGGCCGCTGCTATGATTTTTTGGCGTATGGTTTCAATGCCTTCGACTAAGCTGGGGCCAGGGGGCCAAAAGAACTCGCGCAAATAACGCTGTTGTTTCTCGATTTGGTCCACCCTGAAAGCGGGGTCTTGAATCAAGCGCGTGATCTGCTGGGCAATGTCTTCAGGGGTTAAGGCTTCCAGGCAGGCCTGGTAGTCATGAATGCTGGGATAGGCTTTGACATGGGGGCCTATTTTTTGCAGGAAGATGACGGGAATGCCCATTTCAAAGGCTTCAATCCCGGCGGTGGAGGTGGAGTTAAGTAACACGTCTGCTTGGGTCATGTACTTGGGCAGGCTTATCTCTGGGTGAACGCACTTTAAGTTAGCCGGAGGATTCAGATCCTTGATAAAAGCTTTCCTGAGATGGAGTTCTGTTTCATCCAGCCCAACAAAGCTAAATTGCTCCTGCTTGCGCTCTCTCAAGGGATGAAATTTGATGGCGAAGTCAAACTCAGGTAATCTCAGGGCGGTTTCGATGACCTGCTTATAATTCCGGTAGCTAGCGCCTGGGTCCATATCTGCGCGAGTTCCAGCATAATAAATGTCCGCGTAAATAATGAGCGGGCGGCGGGTTTTGCTAGGCGGTTGTTTGGGTGGGTTAGACAGTCTTAGTTTCCGGTGGGATTGGATTTGCAGAATACGATCCACTGGGATGCCATGCTGAATGAAGGTACGGTTAGCGCGCCCGCTGTCTGCCAGAATGAAGTCTGGCATAAAGGAGAATTTAGGCGCGGGCATCTGGTCATAGTTGTATCCAACGACAGGGATCCCGAGTTCCTGTGCTGCAAGGCTCCACATGCGCTCCGGGGTGCCTACCTGTGTATCACAGAGAACAAACTGGGGACGAATCTTCTCCAATCGTTGGCGAGCATGAACCCGCAAGGCAGCATAAGATGGATAGATCTTGGTGATGAAATGTCCGCCGATGCTTTTGATTAAATCTAGGTAGAGCTCTCCCGTCTCTGTCTGGCCTAACTTACTTTGGTATTTGGCTAACCAGTCTTTCCACCATTGTTGGTAGCGCTCCTTCAATTCAGATGTTTGAGCGGTGCTAGTCAGGCTAAGGTCCGTGGCTTCCAGGCCTGAAATGGGGAGGTGGAGGTCTTGATTCTGGGTGGCTATGATGCGGGCGGTGCGTCCGCTGATGCACAGTATGCCGCCTATTTGTTGAGTCTGTTCCGGTGTTTTGACATCAGCTAGGGTGGCAGCGGCTGGTTTTTTCCAACGCTGCCATTCTTTCCAAAGGCGACGCAGCAGACTGATTCGTATCTTTTCTGCGGGTAGAAATTGGATCTTTATCTGTGCTACAGAGGCGGCTTGACGCCACGCGGCAAAATGAATGCCTGTACCTGCGGCGACGATGATTCGGTCAGGCTTGAATTGCTGGATGGCATGTTGAGCGAGTCTGAGATTGAGTAGGGCAGGGATGGTCAATCTCCAGGCTTGGCTACCGAGACAGGCGGCACGGAAGGCGCGCTGAGTCGGTAGATTTTCGACGGGTAACTCGTGGCTCAAAAAAGCATCCACCAAGCTTTCGGCGGATTCATTGATCGCGAGGCCTTCTTCCGTGGAAATGAGGTCGATGAGACTGCTCCAACGGCTAATCTTGGGGTAACGTGAGCGATCTAAAAGGGTGTCAAACTCGATGACGGTGGTGTCTGCAGATTGCATGGCCGCGTGGATGGCACGCGGAGCTAAAGTGCCAGTGATGAGAAGCGTGTGCGCCATGCGGTTGTTTATCGTTGGTAGGGCCGCTTCACGGGCGGCTGCCGAAGCCAAGCATAGATGTCTTGGGTCAGGGCGTCACGGGCGGCTTGTTCAAAAATGCGCAAGCGATAAGCCCACAGATGACCGAGACCGAGGGGGATTTTTTTGACATGATCACGGAGTAAGGGATGCTGGAAGATTTTTTCATTGCGGTCACGTACCAAGTCAACATCCCGATAAGTGACATAGAGATAAAAGGGTTCGATGGTGATGTTGTCTCCGCGCTGTATGGGGTGGAGAAACTCCTTGGTGTAGCGGTAGGGGACGGCCATCGCTTGCTCCACATGGTGTACGATGCTGCAGGTCCGCTCAGGTGGCATGGAGACACTTATAAACCAGGCATCTTGCTGAAGCAGACGATGAAAAGGAGTGTTAGGCCCATACGCATGGCGGGCAGTGTTTGAACAAATCTCTTCAGCCGCAGCCCCCAGGGCGGTGATCGAGGCAAAGGGGTGAAGCTGTCTCACTGTCCCAGGGATTTGGCGGATATATTCCGTGAATGGGCCACGCTCACTCGGGGTGGCTACGACATCAAAAGGAGAGTCTGTGTTGCAAAGTGAAAAGGAGTGCGTGGGGACAGCTAAGGTGCCTGCGTCTCCTATTACAGCACGAATGGCCTTCAGGTGGGCCTGGAGTGTTCCCTTTTTATTTTGGGATTCATGGAATCCTAAGTTCCCAAAATTGCCCGTGAGGTACAGCACATCTCCTGCTTGAACGCCAAGTTGGGAGTATGCCTCAGCGATGTTTTGGGTGGTGTAGTGTACATTACGGCTCACAACTAGGATGGAAGGAGTCGCAATAGATCATTTTCAAGCAAAGTTTGAACTTCTTCCGCCAGTTCCCAGACGGGTCTGTCGAGCAAGTTAGCGATGTCTAGCAAGTCGTGTTCACCGTCGCAGTAAGTGAGGATATCTACCCGCATTCGTGCACTGCGCGTGGTCTGTTTCCGGGCGAGGGTGGGGTAGAGATTCCGTTTGCCCATTTGGGGTTCCCCAATGGAATTGGCAATGTAGGTGCGATTTTGTTCCAGACATTGGATAGCGGCGAGGAGCGTTTCATAGGCTCCTTGTAGGCCAGCTTCTGTCATCAATGACAGGTCATCCAGCGAGGTGTGATATTCTGGATAAGTGGCGTATTTGCTCC
>JAOZVT010001067.1 GCA_025869455.1 Prosthecobacter sp. | reverse complement strand
TCCATGGTGGATTAGTTATCGGCGTTCCGTTTTCCGTGTCCAGTGATTGTCGTTTCTAGCGTGGACAATCCTTGGGGGCTGTGATGCCGTGCTTTATATTTTTACTGAGACTGAAAGATGAAGTGTATGTTTAGTCCCATGTCACTCTGGACACGGGCAATCATCGCTGGAGCAGTCACAGAAGGTTTATTCGCTCTGTGTTCTCTCTTGGGTGAAGAACCTGACATCGAAAATGGAGACATGGCGGGATGGATCGGACTGCTTGGTCATCTACCTGTTGCGTTTGTAGCGTGGCTGATGGGGTTACAAGATTGGGTTTCCCGCCCGTGGATGATTGCTTTTGGATTTGTTGGCTGGTCTTTTTCTTGGTGGATTCTTTTTGCTTTAATCAGGAGTCGTGAAGAGCAACTGAGACGAGTTCCCACTCAATAGGAGAACTGAGTGGGGCCATGTAAAAGAAGTGGAACCGAATTTTGCTCGCCGTGTGAAGTGCCCCTTCACGCAGGGTTTTGGGAGGTTCTATTCCAATGCCCACACTTTCACATTATCGATCACCACTTCCTGGTCGTCTTTGCCGCCCATGCGGAAGACTAGGCCGGGTTTTTTGACATGGAAGTCGGGGGCGGTAGCTTTGAGCGGCTCTTTGCCTGTGACATGAGTGACGACGTCGTTGCCTTTGCACTCCAGGAGGAGGGTGTAGGTGGTGGCGGGGTCGAAGTCGGTTTTGGCGGTAGCGTGTACCTTGGTCTTGGATTCAGGATTGGCTTTGTCGTTGTGTTCGATGATGGACCAGCTTTTGGGAGTGACGACGACGGAGAGCAGGTGGCCCTTCTTTTTCAGTTCGCCTGTGGCGGGGTCAAAACCGAGATTGATGATGCGCATGGAACCGAGTTTGAAATCCATCTGTACGGCGCAGTCCTGGACGGGAAGGCGGTAGCGGAAGGCGCCAATGTGTTTGTCACTGGATTTTTCTGCGGCGTGGAGCGTGCCTTCGACGAGGCGAAGGCTGCCAGTATTGGCGTTCCAGCCCTTGGGCATGGCGGGGCCTGAGAAGGTCTCTTCCAGAAGCAGTGCGCCCTTTTTACCTAGAGTGGGATCAATATCGGCGGCAAAAGCAGCGTGGCTGGAGATGAGGAGGGAGAGAAGGGCAATCCATTTCATGAATCACTGAAACGCGGTCGAGCTGGGGATCTTCCTGGAATCGTCCTTGAGAAAGGGCGCAGAGGGGGCGATGAAGAACGCCCTTTTCCCACGCCATGTCAGAAGTAGCCGCCAAAGCCCCCCACGAAGTCAGCCGCCGCCGTACTTTCGCCATCATTTCCCACCCGGATGCGGGAAAGACCACGTTGACGGAAAAACTGCTCCTCTATGGCGGTGCCGTGCAGTTGGCGGGTAGCGTGACGGCGCGTAAAAATCAACGTGCGACCACATCTGACTGGATGGAACTGGAAAAGCAGCGTGGAATTTCCGTGTCATCCACGGTGTTGCAGTTTGAATACAAAGACTGTGTGGTGAACCTGCTGGATACCCCTGGACACAAAGATTTCTCCGAAGACACCTACCGCGTGCTCACAGCCGTGGATGCGGCGGTGATGGTGATTGATGCGGGTAAGGGGATCGAAAGTCAGACCCTGAAGTTGTTTGAGGTGTGTCGCCGCCGTGGCGTGCCCATCTTCACCTTCATGAACAAGCTGGACCGTCCTGCGCGTCCGCCACTGGAATTGCTGGATGAATTGGAACGCGTGCTGGGCATTGCTGCCTGCCCGATGAACTGGCCACTCGGGGACGGAGTCGATTTCAAGGGGGTGTTTGATCGTGGGACCAACCAGGTTCACCTCTTTGAGCGTACGGTGGGGGGAAAGTTCCGTGCCCCGGTGAATGTGAAGGGAATAGAGGACGACAGCGTGCGCAATGCGTTGCCTCCCCTGGTCTATCAGCGTGTGGTGGATGAGCTGGATCTGCTAGAAGGAGGCGGCTCCCCGTTCAATTTTGAGCAAGTGCGCAAAGGTCAGCTTTCCCCAGTGTTTTACGGCAGTGCCATGAACAACTTTGGGGTTCAGATGATGCTGGATGGCTTCCTGAAAATTGCACCTCCACCGGCTCCGCGTATGTCGGGTGATCTGTTTATTGAACCGACCAGCCCTGCCTTCAGCGGTTTTGTTTTCAAGATTCAGGCAAACATGAATCCGAAACATCGTGACCGTGTGGCGTTCATCCGCATTGTTTCAGGCTGTTTCCAGCGTGACATGAGCGCCATCAATACACGCACGGGAGCACGCATGCGGTTAGGTAACTCGCAGCGCCTTTTCGCCCAAGAGCGTGAAACGGTGAACGAAGCCTGGGCTGGCGATGTGGTGGGACTGGTAGGGAATTATGATCTTCAGATTGGTGATACCCTGGCCGAAGAAACAGGCATCAAGTTCGATGAGATGCCGACCTTTCCGCCGGAATGCTTTGCCTATCTGCACAATGAGAACACCTCGAAGTTCAAGCGTTTCCGTGATGGCCTAGACCAGTTGCTGAAAGAAGGTGTGGCACAGCCATTTGAGCTGCCTGATGCAGCCGTGCGCATTCCTTTGTTAGGCGCTGTAGGTCCCCTCCAGTTTGACGTGTTGAAGTATCGTTTAGAAAGCGAATACAATGCTGAAGTTCGTCTGGAGTTTGCCCCGTGGACGATTGTCCGCTGGGTGAAAGAGAAAGATGCGCCACCTGTACCTAAGGCTGTGCGTGGGCAGACGGGGCAGCCAAGGCCGAATCTGGCGGCATCCTATGATACTACGCTGGCTCAGGATGCGTTTGGCAATTGGGTAGCCTTGTTTGGCGACAAGATCAGCCTAGGCTATTTTGAATCCAAGAACGCGGATAAGCTTAACATTAGTCCTTTCCCGATTTAAGTAGAGGTCAAGACCTCATGAATCATCTTCAGGATCGTCTGTGCTGTGTAGGGTTTGGGTAAAAAGTGAGTCACGCCCATTCCCGCAGCTTTGGCTGTTCCCCCATCATTGGTGAGTCCGCTGGCGGCAATGATTTTGACTTTGGGGTTAATCCTCTTGAGAACCTGAATGGTGGCAACTCCATCCATGATGGGCATCATCAT
>JAOZVT010001066.1 GCA_025869455.1 Prosthecobacter sp. | reverse complement strand
TCTCAAGAACACGTGCAGAGGGTTCTTTGATCTCATGGACGATGCCGACGACCTTGAGGAGTTTGAGCACATAGTAGGTTGGATCAATTTCCCACCAGAAGAAACCCTGACGTGCGCAATGTGGGTAGTAGTGGTGGTTGTTGTGCCAACCTTCTCCGAGAGTCAAAATGGCGAGGATGAAGCTATTTTTGCTGGACTCACCGGTCTCATAACGGCGGCTGCCAAGAAGGTGACAGAAGGAATTGATAGCGAAGGTGGTGTGATAGAGGATCACGGTGCTGAGGCAGAAGCCCCAGAGGAAGTAAGTAAGTCCACCCATTGCTGTGCCTGTCATTAGGAAGCCAAAAATAAAGGTCGCAATGGCAAGAGCCACAGGTGGGATGAAGTGGTGCTTATCAATGAAGACGAGTTCAGGGAACTTGGTGAGATCCTTGACGCGTTTGGCGTCATACTCATTGTAGTCTGGGGCGAGAATCCAGCCCACGTGCGCCCAGTAAAAACCCTGTTGTTTGACAGAATGGACGTCGTCTTCCTGATCGGAATGTTGGTGATGGTGGCGGTGATGAGCGGCCCACCAGAGTGCACCCTTCTGAGCGGACATGCCGCCTAACCAAGCTAGAACAAACTGAAACCAGCGAGAGGTTTTGAAGGAACGATGAGAAAAGTAACGGTGATAACCCCCTGTGATTCCAAACTTGCGGAGGAGGAAGAGTCCCACGCAGAGAAGAACAGCAGTTAGGTCTGGCTTAAAAAAGAATGCCGTAATGGCGAGGGCATGGATTCCAAAAAAGAGGAGTCCACTGAGATTGAGTTGAAAGGCGGGCTTAGTCACAGGTAGAGAAAGGGAATCCATCTATGACATCCATACGCAAAAAATCAACCTTTGGATTTCATGGAGACAGGATTGGCACACTTTTTGAATGACTGGGCGTGTCATGCAAAATGCCCTAAATGGACCTGAGACGGAGGCTCAATATCCGGTTTTAAGCCGGAAAATTGGGCTTCAGGATGGAATTAGCTTTCGGCTTCTGGCTCGGCTTTTTTCTTGGCGAAACGGCTTTTTTTAGGGGCCGCAGGTGCCTTGGGTTTGGCTTCCCGTGGTGGGAATTCCCAACCGAGCAGGCGTTTTTCTCCAGGTTTGCAGAGCAGATAAGAACTGAAGGGACGTCCTTTTTTGGAGATCATGCCTTCAATGAGATCTGTTTTGCCATCGTTGAAGAATTTAATGGCATTGGCCACGCTGATCTCCTTTTTGCAAAGCACCTTCGGCAGGCGGGCATTGCAGGCTTTGGCGTCCTTGGCAGCGATATTGCAGATGTAATGCTCAGCGGTTTCGTAGATCTTGCCGTTGCGCTTCTTCAGTTTGCAGACAGGGCAGTCGGTGATCGGTGTAGCACTGTCGAAATCAAAGGGAGGCGGGGCGTCGGGATCATTTTCACCGCCTGGGAAAACAAAGCCGGTTTTGCCGTCTTCTTTGATTTCGATGCCTGCGGTGAAGTCCTTGCCCAAGCGACTGCGGAAGCCTTCCATAGGAGGAAGGAAACGTTTTTCCAGGAGCTCACGCAGCCTGTCTTCACCCAGTTCATGACCTGCGATGACCTTATAAACGCGGACTTTGCACTCGGGGTTTTTGCAGGAGACGTAGTCCTCTTTTTGCTCGAACCCACGATGTCCACAGACACCACAGACGGCGTCAAAGTCGGGATACACACGGTCTTTGGCGACCTTGTGATAGGCCTTCGTTTTCTCCACGACCTGATTGGTCAGGTTGCGGATGTCCCGCATGAAGCTGCTGCGATCCAGTTTGTTCTGCTCCATCTGGCGCAGTTTGTATTCCCACTGGCCGGTCAATTCAGGACTGCTCAGCGCCTCAATGCCGATCTGGCTGATCTGGTCAATCAAGGAAAGACCCTTGGTAGTGACCGCGATGTTCCGTTCGACACGCTCAATGTACTTGTCTGAAATCAGGCCTTCAATGATGGCGGCGCGGGTGGCGGGTGTGCCCAGTCCACGCTCGCTCATGGCCTCTGCCAATTCTTCATCTTCGACCAGTTTGCCCGCGCCTTCCATGGTGGAAAGGAGGGTGGCTTCGTTAAATCGAGCTGGGGGTTTGGTCAGCATCTCAGCCGATTGGACTTCCAGGGTTTTGGCGCTGTCGCCATCCTTGGCCAGGACCAGGAGCTTGGCTTTGCTGTCACCGTCTTCGCCGGCTTCTTCAGCGGCTTTTTTACCGTAAACGGCGAGCCATCCGGGGGAGATGAGTACCTTGCCTTCACTTTTGAAGGCATCCCGCTCCACGCGAGTGATGCGGGTGGTGACTTCAAATTCCGCAGGCGGGAAAAAGACCGAGACAAATCGACGTGCCACCATGTCGAACAGCTTCTGCTCAGCCTCAGGCAATTCCTTTGGCGGGATCAATCCAGTCGGGATGATGGCAAAGTGATCACTGACTTTGGTGGTGTCGAAGACGCGTTTGGTCGGGCGAACCCAGTTGTTGTCCAGAACGGTGGCAGCATGGCTACCTAGATCCTGAGGGAGGGCTCCCGGCTTACGGGTGTCCTGGCTGGCGAAGGTGCCGAGCGTGGATTTGACCGTACTTTGGTAATCTTCAGGGAGATAGCGCGAGTCAGTACGAGGATAGGTGAGGACTTTGAACTTTTCGTACAAGGCCTGGGCGATCTGGAGCGTGCGGCGGGCGGAGAAACCAAAGCGGTTGCTGGCCTCGCGTTGCAGGCTGGTCAGGTCATAAAGCAGGGGTGCGATCTGCTTGGTTGGCTTGGTGATCTGCTCAATTTTGCCAGGTTTGCCTAGGCAGCGCTGAACGATGGCCTGGGCTTTTTCGAGATCCCAGAGACGCTCGGCTTTTTTGTGCTCGTCGGTTTCGTCTTTTTTGAAGGATTCATCAAACCAGCGGCCTTCATACTGGCCGGCGCTGACTTCAAAGAGGCCATGCACCTCAAAATAGGTGCGGGGGACGAAGGCCTGGATTTCCAGTTCGCGCTTGGCCAGAATGGTCAGCGTCGGGGTCTGCACACGACCTGCGGGGGTGAGGCGGAAGCCGCCGTTGCGGGAATTGAGGGCGGTGAGGGCGCGGGTG
>JAOZVT010001065.1 GCA_025869455.1 Prosthecobacter sp. | reverse complement strand
TGACAGTGGGCACTGATTTCTAGATCGAAGTCCGCACCCAAGAGCTTGGTCACGGCGGCTCTGACTTCATCCAGCGGCACAGCAGCGCGGCGCATGAAGTCCGCAGGTGCATCCATATACTGGAGTGTATTGTGATAGAGTTGGCGGATGGAGGCTTCTTTATAACCAGACCAGCTAGCTTCGCTTGTTCCTTTAGAATCGGCATAGGTCATGATCAGGAGCGTATCCAAGTACTCCTTGGTGCGTACAATCCCTGCGAATTCACCGATGACCTTCGGATCATCCAGATTCAGTGTGGTGGCAGTGCGGTACATGAGCAGGTGGTTATCCACCAGGAAGAGCATCAGTTTTCTGCGCTCACCTTTGATTTGCAGGCGTCGGCATACAGCATCCGCCATGAGGGTGCTTTCTACATCGTGGGCTTTGGCGTTGGCCGCGCGTCCTGCGTCATGCAGCAAAAGGGCTAGGTAGAGGATGCTTGGCTGATGCACCTCATGAAAAAGCTGCTGATAGAGGCTGAGCGCTGGTGAGGTGGGACCAGACAATTCATCCAGCTTATCCAGAGTACGCAGTGTATGTTCATCCGCCGTGTAACGGTGGAAAAACTCATGCTGAACGAGGCAGGTCATGGCCCCAAATTCCGGCATGTAACGACCTAAGAAGCCTACACGGTGCATCTGCCGCATCACACGTGCCACGTCTCCCTTGCGGGAAAGGATGGCCTCAAAAGTCTCCCGCACACCTTTGTTGTAGCGGTAGCTTACGTTCACGAGGCGGAAGTTTTCCTGCATGAGCTGGAACAGCTCGGGACTCAGGCGCAAGTGGCGCTGCTGAGTGTGTAAAAAGACACGCATGAGCCGGGCGGGCTCGTCTTTGAACACAGTCGGTTCCTCGGCAAACAAACGTGCGTTTTTGGCGATGAAGCCATCAAAACGCTCTGTGCGTTTCTGGGCGGTCTTCCGCCGTACCATGAAGTTCAGCAGGCCTTTGCGGGTGCTTTCATCATCCAGGGACTGGAGGTGAAAGCGATCCATCACCTCACTATTACGCTGTAGGATGTCCCGCGTGGCCATGTAGTACTCCCGCATGAAGGCCTCAATCCGGCGTAGGATGCGTTTGTGACGGTAACCCAGGTTTGTGGCGACCAACCCTTGCAGGCGCAGTGTCAGGATGTCACTGCCGCGTTTCTCCGTGTAGTGCATCTCGTTGCGTGTGCGCAGGATGAAGTCGTAGGCTTGTTCGATCTCCCTCCAGCCCGCTGGGGTCATGAGGCCCTTGGTGACTAGATCCTGTGGATTCAGGGTGCCTAGCTTCGCGTAGGTCATCCAGATCAGATTTTGATAGTCACGCAGTCCCCCACAGCCATTTTTGACATTCGGCTCCTGCACACAGTTTGTGCCGCCGTATTTGAGGTGTCGGTTGGCCAGATCTTCCTGCCTCATTTTGAGGAATTCAGCCTGCCGCCCATCCATGCATTCTGGGACAAAACGGGTGCGGAATTCCTTGATGGCTTCCTCCTTGCCACAGAGATAGCGTGCTTCCATAAGCGCGGTCTTTGTCTCCATGCTTTCATTGGCCAGTTTCAGGCAGTCACCTACGCAGCGGGTACCGTGGCCCACCTTCAGCTTCATGTCATAAAAGTAGAGCAGAAAATCGCCGATGAGCTTGGCCAGTTCGGGTGAGATATTGGAACTATTGCCGGGCTGCATGAAGGTCAGGTCCACATCACTGCCGGGACTCATCACTCGGCGTCCGTAGCCGCCGTGCGCTACCACACTCAGGTTCACCTTTTTGCGCACGGCTGGCTCCAGCGCGGCTAAACTTTCTTTCCACAGCAGACGCACGATGTAGTCAATGACGTCAGAGCGCATCCGGCATATTTCCACGCCTCCACCACCCGCGCGGTGGCGTTGTTTGATACGCTGCTCCTTCAATTTCAGGAAGCGCTTGCAGAGCTTCAGAGTCTCCGTTCGCCCCCGGGGCAGTTCCACGTCTTTACCAAAGACTTTTTGGCCCGCTGCTTCCAGGCGGCGTTGATACTCTTGCTCAGTCATGCGTGGCGGTGATCAGAAAGTCAGTAGAGAATGGATGGGGCCTAGCCCGGTCAGCTTTTCCCGTCCGTTCAGGAATGCCAGCTCAATGAAGAAAGCGGAGCCTAACAACTCTGCCCCCGATTCCTGAATGAGCTGGAGTGCTGCCCCGGCAGTGCCGCCTGTGGCCAATAAATCATCCGCCAGCACCACGCGTTCACCAGGAGCTAGGGCGTCCAGATGCATTTCTACGCTGTTGGTTCCGTATTCCAGACTGTAGTCCACACCACGGGTCTTCCACGGAAGTTTGCCTTTTTTACGTACAGGCACAAAACCCGCGCCTAACCGTTGGGCGATCATGGCACCAAAGATGAAACCACGTGCGTCAATCCCCACCACCTTGTCCACCTTCAGGTCTAAAAACGTCTCAGCCATGCCTTCGATAGCCTCTTTCAGCAGCTCTGCATCCGCTAGTACAGGGGTGATGTCTTTGAACAAAATGCCCGGTTGAGGGAAATCTGGGACATCACGAATGGTCGAGCGGAGGCGTTCAAGGGAGGTGGGAGACATGGAGCGCCAGTTTGCGGGACACCCAGGCAGATGCAAGAGCGAAGGCACACAGAAAGGCAAATGAGAAGGAGGGAAAATCCTTCGAGCGTGGAAAGAGAAAAGAAGGGAGAAACTCACTGCCTAGAGGCGGTAACGGCGGAGGCTTTTCAGGGTATCTCCTGTAAATACAGCTACAGATTTGCCTTCAAGTACAGACGTGACAGCCCTTGCTTGACTGCTTATGATGTTCCTGACTGTCCATGCGCCGCTCCTTTATACCCGTGCTTGTGCTCCTGTTTCTGCTGTTGGCGGTCTCAGCAGGAGTCCTGTGGGAAAAAGTCAGGCCGCAAGCTGGAGCGGAGGTCGGCTCCACGGCCACAACTGAGTCAAGGATGGCCGAAGCCGCGACGACGGAATCAGCGGCAAGCACCGCCCAAACTACCTCAAGCATGCAGACTCCCGCACCTGTCACGGCTAACGCAGATCCGGCTCACTACCGACGCGCCTACCTTTTGAGGCT
>JAOZVT010001064.1 GCA_025869455.1 Prosthecobacter sp. | reverse complement strand
TTCAGCCCCCCACCCACGATGCAAAATTCGACAATTTCTAACAAGCACCTGCGCAATTATTCCTTCTTGGAGGACATGTATGAGGATGACTATTTCCCGACTTTCCTGGTGGATAAGTGCAAGGCGGTTTTGATTGAGCTATGCGAGCAGATCGAGGCGCAAAAGGTGACGGAAGATGAGGATGTGCTGGCGCTGACTCATGCGGCGACGGAGAAGCTCAATGATCTGGCTCACGAGTTCGAGGAGAATGATAGTGAGATCGAGACGGGTGCGCGTGAGTCTTTGTGCGCTGATTTTGAAACGATCTTGAATGCTTACGACCTGGATATTGATGTCGAGGATGCGGTGGCTCCGAGGGATTGGTAAGCGGTGTGTGGTGGCCCTGGCTGGGCTGATTTATTTGCTGGGAAGGAGGGTGTCTTTAATCAGGAAGAGGCCCAGGGCGAGGGCGAGCCAGGCGCAGATGAGGAGGGTCCAGCCCTGATGATGCAGACCGAGTTCATAGGAGGCCCCTGCTGCGGTGGCATAGATGGCGGCGGTGAGATTCCGCGCGGCCAAAAGGAGTGCCCAGCTGAGGATGAGGGTGCTGCCGACGAGATGGCGGGGTGTGATCATGGGGAGGTGTCCTTTCTGAATGAGTTGGTGGTTAGGGTAGCAGTGTCTCAAAGAGACGGAGGTATGACAAGCCTGGGGATGTGCGAGCCTGGATGGGATGGGGGCGGATTCTCCGGCGCTCCTTCAGAGCGCGGCGGGGTGTGGGAATCTGGGGGGGATTCCTGAATCCAGGGCTGGACGCTCTGGGCTAAGTCCGGTGGTCTTTCAGTCCGTGAGGTGGCCTTGCTTCAGGTGCCCCGTTTTTCTCAGCGGGTGTGTTTGCGCGCGATTGCGGCGACGATGAAGGGGGCTGCTTTGGAGGATTTGAGGTCGTTGTCCTGCGCTGCGGTGGGGTCGTTATTTTGGCTGAGCAGATCGATCAAACTTTTGACGAGATTCAGTAAGTTGTGAAACCCTTGAAGGGCGGAGGGGAAGTCGGTGATGAGTTTTTCTTGTTTGAGGGCGGTTTTTAAGATGGTGGCTGTATTGCGGGGGAGGCCCATTTCCAGGGCGATCTGGTCTGCCATGACGGCGTATCCTACGGCGCTGAGGTGCATGCCATCCAGGCTCTGGAAGCCGCCATGAGCGAAGGTGTATTTGGGGCTGCCTGGGGTGGTGTTGCTTTTGGCTCCAATCACGGGGGCGGGGAGGAGGCGGCCTTTTAGGTAGCGGTTGTCTATGGGTAGGGCGGAGCCGATGCGGAGCTGGGCTCCGGGGTTCAGGGTGTTTTTGTAGTCGTATTTGGCGAAGAGCTGATAGCCGTCCACAATGGTGATGCGCCGTGTGGACATGGCGGCACTGGCGAGCATGCGTGCCTCTCCATTGATTTCTTTGATCTGGCTGTCTAGGCGGGCCATGTCTTTGCCGCTGATGGCGGTGTCTCCGAAGGGAAAGGTGGTCTTGTATGACTGATGATAGTCGGTGCCGGGAATGAGGCCGCCTTCGGGCTTTAGGTTGGCTACGCAACTGATTTTTGGCAGGAGGATGAGAATGATGTGTTCGATCTCTTTCGGGGCATTGAGGAGTTTTTTCACTACATCTAGGTAGGCTTTCTTCATGTCTAGAAGGCCGTTGCCACTGGGCACTTGGCCAAAGCCGCCGATGTTGTAGATGCCGTTGTTGTGGCCGAAGTGGGCGATGAGATGCTGGGGTTTTCTAATAAAGGTCCAGTCGAGCTGGCTGAGGTCTTTGAAGGCGGTGTCTCCTGTGGGATTCAGGGTGTAACGTCCATTGATGGGCAGATGTAGGGAGGCTGCTGTGCCTAGCTTTTTAATAAGGCTTTGGGCATTGGTGTATTGGCCGAGGTGGTTGTCATAATCGGCTGTGTAGTGGGCTGATGTGTGGCCGCTGATTTCGTTGATGTCGCTGGCGGCGATGGCGACGTTATCAAAGCATAAGGGGGTGCCTGTGGGGGCTTTGGCAAAGGTGGCCTGCCAGGCTTGAATGTTTTGATTGATTTTTTTGGCGACTTTGAGGTATGTCGTCAGGTTGTTGGAGCGTCGAATAAGGTCTTCGACATCGGCTATGACGGGCTGTGGATGCTGTGCGGGGGTGTGTGCCCAGCCTTGGGTGGCTGCAAGTACGGCTCCATAACTCTGCGCACAGAGTTCTTGTTTCACGGTCAGGGTGCGGCAGCCTTGGGCTAGGGAGTCGCCTACCAGCATGAGTTTTGGACGACGATATTTTTTAGGCAGATCATTTTCCGTAATCATATGGATGACCTTGAGGAATGTATTAAGAAATAGCAATCTTTTTTCTGAAACTAATGAGCTATATATTGAAACATCATCTTAACAAGATGATGAGACTCCGACGAATGGCATGTGGCTGGGTGGCATTTTTGAGTGGCTTAAATGCTTAATCTGAAGCTCTCGTTTATATAGTCAGAGAGTCTTGATTGTCTTGTAGGACAGGATTAGGGTGTGATGTTTGACTTTACCCATGAGTTTATTTGTTTCTTCACTGTCTCAGGATGATCAGACGGCTTTGTTTCGGAAGTCGTGGACGCTTTATGATGCGATCACGGAGAGGAATTATATGTTTCACCGGGAGCTTTATGCGCAGGTGCTGGAGATGCTGCGGGGGTATCATGAGCGTAGGGAGTATTCGATGCTGGATTTGGGCTGTGGGAATGCGCGGTTTATGGCTCCATGTTTGCTAGAGGTGCCGCCTGTGATGTATCAAGGGGTGGATCTTTCTGCGGTGGCTCTGGAGGAGGCACGTGCTCATTTGAGTGAGATGCCGGGGGTGTCTTTTCAGGAGGCGGATCTGCTGGAGGCGGTGGTTAGGCATGCGGGGCGCTTTGATGTGATCTTTAGCGGGTTTGCGGTGCATCATCTGGACTCGGCAGCGAAGCAGCGTCTGTTTTATGCCAGTGCGATGCGTCTGAGGCCGGGTGGTAGTTTGATGCTGGTGGACATTGTGCGGGAGGTGGGGCAGACGCGGGAGGCTTTTTTGGAAGGTTACCTGAAGATGATGCGGACGAGGTGGACGGAGGTGCTGCCGGAACAACT
>JAOZVT010001063.1 GCA_025869455.1 Prosthecobacter sp. | reverse complement strand
CGAGAGCCATCTTCTTCGGCAGACCGCACTGGTTCAGACTGAGGTCTGGACCGATCACGATCACAGAACGACCTGAGTAATCCACGCGCTTACCGAGCAAGTTCTGACGGAAACGGCCAGACTTACCTTTGAGCATGTCAGACAGAGACTTCAGCGGGCGGTTGCCTGCACCAGTCACCGGACGGCCGTGGCGACCATTGTCAAACAAGGCGTCCACCGCTTCCTGAAGCATGCGCTTCTCGTTACGGATGATGACGTCTGGCGTGCGCAGCTGAAGAAGGTTCTTCAGACGGTTGTTACGGTTGATAACACGACGATAAAGGTCATTCAAATCAGAGGTCGCAAAGCGGCCACCTTCCAGAGGCACCAATGGACGCAGATCTGGTGGAATGACTGGAAGCACTTCCATGATCATCGCCTCAGGACGGCTGTGGGATTCAGCAAAGCCCTGGCAAAGCTTCAGACGCTTCGCTAGCTTCTTGCGAATCTGCTTGGAGCGAGTCTTGGTCATCGCCTCTTCAAGATCCTTGATCGCTTCCGTCAGATTGATCTGACTGAAGATGTCACGGATGGCTTCAGCGCCCATGCCCACGCGGAAAGCGTCGGCACCGTACTGCTCCTCAGCTTCACGGAGGTCCACTTCGGTCAGCAACTGACCACGCAGCAATGGTGTGCTGCCGGGATCCACCACCATGTAATCTTCATAATAGATCACGCGCTCCAGGCTACGAGCCGTCATGTCCAGCATGAGGCCGATGCGGGAAGGCATGCACTTGTAGAACCAAATGTGAGTCACTGGGACAGCGAGCTCAATGTGGCCCATACGCTCACGGCGCACGCGGGACAGTGTCACTTCCACACCGCAACGGTCACAGATCACCCCTTTGTGTTTGATACGCTTGTATTTACCGCAAGCGCACTCCCAGTCACGGGTAGGTCCGAAAATACGTTCACAGAAAAGGCCACCCTTTTCAGGCTTGAACGTACGATAGTTAATGGTTTCTGGGTTCTTCACTTCCCCGTGGCTCCATGAGCGGATCCGGTCAGGGGAAGCAATGCAGATCGACACAGAGTCGAACTCCTCACCTGTGGGCTTTTCCCCGAAAATTTCTTTCAAGCTCGCGTCAGCATTCATAGTCGTTATTCGATGCGTTAAAGGTTATTGGCTTGGTTCAGGGTTGAATTATGCACCAGCTGTGAAGCGCTCAATGGCTTCGACATCGGCATCCATCGTGGCACGTTTGTGAACTCTCACATCCAGGCCCAGAGACTGCATTTCTTTGATCAACACGTTGAAGGACTCTGGCGTACCAGCTTCAAGAGCATTGTCACCCTTCACGATCTGTTCATAGATCCGTGTGCGGCCCTGCACGTCATCCGACTTCACCGTCAGGAGTTCCTGCAATGTGTAAGCTGCACCGTAGGCTTCGAGAGCCCACACCTCCATTTCACCGAAACGCTGACCACCATACTGGGCTTTACCACCCAGAGGCTGCTGAGTCACCAGAGAGTATGGACCCACCGCACGAGCGTGAATCTTATCTGCCACAAGGTGTCCCAGCTTCAGCATGTAAATGTAACCAACCACGACGTCGAGGTTGAAGGACTCACCCGTGCGGCCGTCGAACAACTTCGACTTGCCGTTCAGGCCCATCCATTCGTAACCTTCAACTTTCTTGGCTTCCTTCACGTATTCCATGATCTTGGATTCTGGAATACCATCGAACACAGGAGTGGCGATCGTCATGCCCAGAGCCTTGGCAGCAAGACCGAGGTGAGTTTCAAGAACCTGTCCCACGTTCATTCGTGAAGGCACGCCCAGAGGATTCAGGACGATGTCAACAGGCGTTCCGTTTTCCAGGAATGGCATGTCTTCTTCAGGAACGATCGTCGCGACCACCCCTTTGTTTCCGTGACGTCCGGCCATCTTATCACCGACGGATAGCTTACGCTTGCTGGCCACAAACACGCGGACCTGCTTCACGACGCCGTCAGCGGCACCGTCTTCGCTGGTTTCAATGCGGTCCAGATTACGCTCACGCTCCATGTCAGCATCAGCGAACTTTTGTTCGAAGGTCTGAATGATGTCGAAGATCTTGTTACGGATCGGGCTAGGATCGATTTCCACCGAGTCGTAGCTCTCAGCGAGCTTGCGAAGCAGGGTCTTGGTGATCTTTTTGTTAGCGCCCAAGATGATTTCACCCGTTTGGCCGTTAACCACGTCCAGAGGGATTTTCTCATTCAGAAGGATGTCGCTGAGCTTCTCGGTGAGTTGCTCCGTGAGGTCTTCTTTCTTCGCGCGATAATCTTCTTCGATCTGCTTGATCTGCTTCTTAGCTTCAGCAGGGGAAAGCTTCTCTTTGTCGGTGCCATTGACGCCACCACGCTGAGCCAGCTTCACATCCATCACGATACCAGCGCAGCCAGACGGCACACGCAGGGAGGTGTCTTTCACGTCCGCAGCTTTCTCACCGAAGATAGCACGCAGGAGGCGCTCTTCAGGGGCGAGTTCAGTTTCAGACTTCGGAGTGATTTTACCCACCAAGATATCACCAGGCTTCACTTCCGCACCAATGCGGACGACACCGTCTTGATCGAGGTTCTTCAGAGCTTCATCACCGACATTCGGAATGTCACGTGTGATTTCTTCAGGCCCAAGCTTCGTATCACGAGCGATCACGTCGAAATCTTCGATGTGAATGGAGGTGTAGATATCCTCTTTCGAAACACGACGGCTGATGACGATAGCATCTTCGAAGTTGTAACCGTTCCAAGGCATGAACGCGACGAGCATGTTCTTACCAATGGCCAGTTCACCTTGATCGGTACAAGGACCGTCAGCGATCACATCGCCCTTCTTGATTTTCTGTCCGCGACGAACCAGCGGGCGCTGATTGATGCAGGTACCAGCGTTGGAGCGGCCAAACTTGCGCAGAGGATAAACAAAAGTCCCCTTCTCCACGTCCGTCTGGATAGACTTCAGGGGATCAGCCAGGAATTGCTTGTCGCTCACAGGAAGATTGCCGTCTTTGGTGACGATGATCACATCGGCAGTTGCAGAGGCCACCGTACCATTGGCGACAGCCACGACGACGGCGCGAGAATCGCGAGCAGC
>JAOZVT010001062.1 GCA_025869455.1 Prosthecobacter sp. | reverse complement strand
GCGGCGTCGCGCTGGAGTTTAGGGACTTTCCTTCCGTGTTTCATGTCTTCTTTCTCTCTAGTCTAAGGTCTGGGATTATTCGTCGTCGTCACCATCTGGCAGGTGGCTGTCGATCAGGCTGGAGAACCCAGCTGCATCGGCTTCATCGTCATCATCAGCGATCATGCTGCTGCGTGCCAGCAGTGAGCTGCCACCTGAAGTTGGCTCAAGCAGCGATGAATCGAATTTCATGCCGAGAGACAGACCCAATTCGGCGAGCTTCTCTTTGATTTCGGTGAGGGATTTCTTGCCGAAGTTGCGGTAACGCAGCATTTCGGCTTCCGTCTTCATGGCCAACTGGCCCACGGACGTGATGTTGGCGTTGTTCAGGCAGTTGGCTGCACGGACAGAGAGTTCGATCTCGTTGACGCTCATGTTCAGGAGCTTGCGCAGCTCGCTGTTTTCTTCGGTCTGGGCTTCTGGAGCCGCTTCGAATTCGATGGCCTTGTCGTCGTAGTTGACGAACACGTCCAGGTGGTGACGAAGGATGGAGGCAGCCTGGAGGAGGGCATCGCTCGGGGCGATACGACCATCGGTCCAAACGTCCAGCACCAGCTTGTCATAGTCGGTGTTCTGTCCCACACGGGTGTTTTCCACAGCGTATTTCACGCGGGTCACCGGGCTGTAAATGGAGTCAATCGGGATCACGCCGATGGGGGTATCCAGACGCTTGTTTTCTTCCCAAGTGGAGAAACCGCGGCCGACACGCACTTCAAATTCGCACTCGAACTTGGTTTTGCGGTCCAGATTGCAAATGACGAGGTCTTTGTTGATGACTTCGTAGTGGTTGTCTTCCTTGATGTCACCTGCGGTGACGGCACCATCTTTGTCCACGTTGATGGAGAGGAGGCGAGCTTCTTTGCTCTCGCTGTGGTGCTTGAAACGGACTTTCTTCAGATTCAGAACGATCTGAACCACGTCTTCGAGCACGCCAGGAAGGGTGCTGAATTCGTGTTCGGCACCGCGAATCTTCACCGAGGTGATGGCCGCGCCTTCCAGAGAGGAGAGCAATACACGGCGGAGTGAGTTCCCAATCGTATGACCGTAACCTTTGTCAAAAGGCTCGGCGCTGAACTGGGCATAAGTATCGGTGGCTGTAGCCTCGTTGCGAACGAGGCGATTCGGCATTTCGAATCGGGCAAGACGTACTGACATGGATGGATTTAGATAGACCGGGTTACCTCCAGAGCGAGCGTCCGCGACTTCTCAGAGAGAAAACGGACCTGGAGACCGACGGCGATGTGACTAGGCAGCTCGCAAGGGGCGGGGATTATGGGCTGGCAACGCTGCTTTGCAAGGAGCATTTTACGCTGCGTCAAGGTTTCGGCGAGGTGTTCGAGGCGCTTTTCTCATCCCTCCAGGCTCAAACGATTCCAAAACGTGGCAAAACGCACGAATACATCTTTATTGTCTGGATGAGCTAGGTAATGGCGGCAACCCACCCGCGCTCGGCGCTACCCATTTGCGGTTCCCGGAGTCTGGCTCGTCTGTCTTTACCGGAGTGTATTGCCAAGCCCAGTCACCTTTATAGAAAAACTTGCTCATCATTGATGCGGGACTGCCACCAGAACGGGGATTCACTTGTCCCAGGTCATCCACATCGTCAAAACCAATGCACCAGAGAATGTAACGCCCATCCTGAGTCTGGCGATAGCGGATGGGCTGATGATCCAAGGGGTCCAAAGGAATGGCCGTGAGGAATTCAGGCAGGAGAGCATTTAGCTTATCTGGATAATTTCCTTTTTGCATATAATACCGCTCCAGAGCGCAGGCCAGAACGGCCTGCAAACGCATGGCCTCCAGATGAATCGCCCGGTTGGAGAGCATAGCAACAGTAGGAATAGACAGAGCTGCCAGAAAATGGTCGAAGGGGAAACCTTGCATTCCCGGCTTATTCAATGATTGAATCATGGCATCTCTTTGCCAAAGAACGCCCCTCAATCCCTCGCTTTTCAGCGGACGAATCAGGTGTTCCATTTCTAAATTCACAAGTGTGGCCTTGCTGAGAGTAAAATAACTATGGGGAATCACTCGACCTATCGAGGGGCGATAACTAATTGAGTCAGTCGGCATCCGTATCGTCTTAAATAGCGACAGTCCGGTAGTATCTTTGTCCAGTGCATCCAGAGCAGTGATCATTGAGATCATGTCGCCACGTAAGGCTTGTAGGTAGCTCTGCTCAAAATTAAGACGCAGCAATTGAGCCTGTAGGCTTGCCAAATCAACTTCAGCAAGCCCTCGATGACGCAGAACATTCCAGATGATTTCGAAGCCCTGATCACTGATGATCTGAGACATTAAATGTGAGGTCATCAATGGCTCGCGCTGCAAGGCATCTGAAAACAAAAGGAGAGTCCACACATCTCTATAAGCAGCCGAGGCATCTCCCATTTCTGAAGAAGCTAGGCCATGCAAAGCCAAGGTTCGGCAGGCTGCTGGTATCGTCATATGGTGAGGCACCTTCAGTTCCAGCAGATGTTCTGGCAAAACTTGATCTCTCAGGGCGGGAACAAACTCCGCTGCCTGAAACCGTGTCGCCGAGTCGGTTAGGATTTTAAGCAACGGCTTTTTCGCGTCCATGGTCATCCGTATTGCCTGGGCCTCTTGTCCAGGAGCAGGAATTTCAGCCATGAACTTGGCTTTTTTCAAATCTGAGGCCATCCTGTTCCAATCGAGAGGTTGTCCTAGACGCACCCCGTGGAATGTTTGATAGGACATACTTTCCAAGCCCTTTGCCAGATCTAGCAACGCTTGGCGATTGGCTCCCGACTGGCCCGATTTTTCATCACCACCTTCAATGATGTTGATGGAGCGGAGTTGGGATAGAGCCGCATAATTTTCGGATTCGGGCAGGGGTGGAGGCAGAACATCCTGAAATATCAATGTCTCACCTTCCCTCTTGAGCATGGCGTTCGCCTCCTTCCAATTCCTCTCAGCCCGCCAGTCAAAATAAAGGTAGATGGAAGATAAGACGACAAAGATTATCCCAACGAGCCAAGCTACCACACGAAAAAAACGGAGGCACCACCGACCAAAAGACATTGAACTCATACAAGACTCTGTGGCATAACTAAGGCT
>JAOZVT010001061.1 GCA_025869455.1 Prosthecobacter sp. | reverse complement strand
GCGTAAAAGCTGGCAGCGGGCACCCATGATCCGTGAGTTGCAGATGGATTGGCTTATCCAGATGTCAGATCTGTATCTGTTTGGCCCCACGAATGTGGCAACGATTCATGATTTCCGGTCTACGGGGCAGATTGTTGAAAATGTTGTTCTCATCAACTGTGTGGATGCCACGGAATCACGCCTCTCTGAGCAGGCTTTTTTTGGGTTCAGCCCTCATCACACGCGTAGCGCTGAGACGACCCATGTGGGGACACAATGGCCAGACTTACAACGGGGCAGCGGAGAGAGCCATCAACAACATCGTGTTCTACTCTTGGAAAAACGAATCGTCGAATATCAGCATATGCTGGACACCTACGAGAGCCGTTATAATAGCCTGCGTCAGCAGTTCATCGA
This sequence comes from Prosthecobacter sp., assembly GCA_025869455.1. Taxonomy (GTDB): domain Bacteria; phylum Verrucomicrobiota; class Verrucomicrobiia; order Verrucomicrobiales; family Verrucomicrobiaceae; genus Prosthecobacter. The sequence goes on along the minus strand of JAOZVT010001061.1, from coordinate 2,728 downwards.
AGCGACGGGACGCGAGCCTTTATAAGCTTCAATAGACCGAGGTGGTGAGCGCCAGTTCTCGCCAAGCTTTTCCCAGGTGATCAATCACATCACTAGGTAGGGTGCTCTCAGGAGCTTGGTTCCGTGCATGCAGCTCGGCGGCCCGGCCACAGAGCCAAGCGGCAAGACCTGCGGAGTGGGGCAGGGGAATCCCTTGACCCAGGAGGGCTGCTGAGACGCCTGTCAGCACGTCTCCCATGCCGCCAGTGGCCATGCCTGGATGACCCGTGGAGTTGAAGAGTGTGGCGTGCCCCTGAGTAGCGATAATCGTTCGTGCGCCTTTTAAAAGTAGGGTGTGCGCTGGGTTTTCAGCGGCCCAGTTCTCCGCCTGTTTACGGCGGGGCAGGGCGGTGGTGTTAGGTCTTAGCCGGGCCATTTCACCAGGATGAGGCGTGAGCAAGCGTGGCGCGGTGCAGTTGGCCAAAAAAGACCCCTTTTGGCAGGCTAAGGCAGTTAAGGCATCGGCATCAATGACGACAGGCACATGGGCTTTTTGAATGACTTCCAGATACTCCGCTTCATGCGTAAAACCGAGGCCGGGGCCGATGGCGAGCGCATTCCAAGGAAGATCCAAGACATCACGGTAATCCTCTACCGATCTGACCATGACCTCTGCCGGCATGCGCTTAGCGAGTGTGTCGTACGCTTCTGCTTTGACGATCAAAGTCACAAGACCTGCACCAGCCCTTAAAGCCCCCCGACAGGCTAATTCGGCAGCTCCAAAGTACCCTGGCGAACCTGCAAGGATGCCCACGCGCCCCGCCTGACCTTTGTGAAAATCAAAGGGGCGACGTGGAAGAAACGGGCTCAGGTAGGCTGGGGTCAGTAGTTGGGCTGAGTCTGAAACTGTGTCAGCGTAAGGAGCTAGATCTGGCAAAGGGATGAGGGCTAGGCGACCCACATGATTGATCGCTTCATCTGCTAAGAGTCCCTTTTTAACATAGGCGACTGTGGTGGTGATGTCAGCGATGACGGCATCCTCCTGGGGCTTACCTGTATCTCCATCTAGTCCAGAGGGGATGTCCATGGCGATGGTTAAGGCTCCCACATCCAGGCGTAAGGCATTCATTTCTGCGGCCAATGACTTGAGTGGAGAGCGCAGAGGCCCAGCGGAGCCAATGCCAAGTAACCCATCCAGTAAGACGCAGGGCTGCTGCGAAATGGTCCGGGGAGGAGACTGCAAGGGCTCAATCGTAGAGCCTAGATGCTGCCAGTGTTTAAGCGGTAAGGCTTTCATCCGCTCCGGTTCACCGCTAAGGCGCGCCAAAATCTGCCAACCTACTTTTTGCAAATGGCGAGCAGCTACAAGAGCATCTCCAGCATTATTGCCACTGCCCAGATACAGGATGAGTGTTCCGGGTACAGGGAAGAACTGCTGGACGACTTTGGCAATGCCGCTGCCAGCCTGTTCCATGAGTTCGGCTGCACTTACACCTTCAGCGAAGGCGCTTGCCTCTATTTCCTGCATCTGGCGGCATGTCACCAGCATGGTCGTGAGGCGTTATTTAGCACGTTTGTAGGCGATGATGCCTTGGGCAATGCCTTCCGCAATACGCGCCCGAAATTCCCCTGTAAGCATCCGTGCTCGTTCGGTCGGATTGCTGACAAACCCACATTCGACGAGGACCGCAGGGTTGCGTTCTGTTTTACGAATGACATGGAAGCTGGCATTTTTGACACCTCGGTTGGTCATGCGGGTGCGTTGCACCAAGTAGGCCTGAATGTAGGCGGCCAGGGTGTATCCTTTGGAAAAGTGATAAAACGTTTCGACACCATTGCCACTGCCGCCACGGCTGTAATTGTAGTGAATGCTGACGAAGATGGCATTGCTGTAACGATTGCCTGTGGCTGAACGGTCCTGCAAAGGAATGAAAACATCCCGGCTGCGTGTCATGACCACTTTGAGCCCCTCTTTTTTGAGCAGTTGTTCCACGCGTCTGGCTGTGTCGAGCGCTAGATGCTTCTCATAAACATAGCCGATGGCCGCTCCCCGGTCAAAATCTCCATGTCCAGGATCTAAGATCACCGTATCAAAAGCCTTGGCGAGGGAGCCAAGGAACAGGGTGGCGACAAGGATTAACCAGAGGACCTGAGGCCTTGAGGAGGTGACATTCATGCGAGAAATCGGGAAAACTGGGAGCCGTTCTTGGGCGAAAAAATGAACTTATGAAAGGAAATGGGCAAAAGCCTTTCAATCAACTCAAGTAAGCGTGTTCAAATAGGTGTGGTCAAGCAGTTTGGCTCGTAGGAAAAGAGGCAATTTTTCTGCGGATCTTTTCTTTTTCAGGGATTCCTGGCGGCGTCTTGGTGACATTGTGACGAATCAATCATCAATGTTAGCGTTGCTTTCTTAGCGACGCTTAATCACAATGTTGGAAGTTCTGAGGCTGCCTTAAGATTAGGGGCAGCTCCGCGAAAAACACACAAAGATAAACGAATCATGGAAAATAATCCTTATACTTCACCCGCCGCCAACCTATTTGGTTCATCCAGCGCTTCTTCCGCAGAAGGAGTCCCCCAAGAGGCTATTGTGCAACTTCAGCGTACTAAGCCTTGGGTTCGTTTTATCGGGGTGCTCTTGTGGATTGGTGTTGCTCTGATGCTGCTGGGTGGTGTGGTTATTTTATTTTCCAGTATCATGGGAATGAGCGCCATGAACCAAAATGGAGCAGGAAACCTGGGACTTCAG
>JAOZVT010001060.1 GCA_025869455.1 Prosthecobacter sp. | reverse complement strand
GAAGCCACACTCCGCGCGGCGGAGTTTGGCGTGGTTCCCTTTGTAACCCCAGATAAAAAGACCCTAAACTGCGTCATGATCCCAGATGCAGATGCGGATGCCTTCTGTGCCTGGATGACCAGTCGCGACAGGCAGAGTGGCCGCTTGGACATCGACCACGAATACGCTTGGCGTGCTGCCAACATTCCGCAGGTCAAAGACAACGCCCCACGCCCAGGGTGGCAGGCCATTCGCACGGAGATACTTAGGGTTCCTTATGGAAGGCTAAGTATCGACAGTACCCCACGCGGAGCTGAAGTGTTCGATGGTGAACTGCGCGTAGGCCGCACACCTTTACAACTAACCAAAGTCCGGGCGGATAAGTTTGAATATGAGGTGCGCCTGCCGGGTTATAAGAGTGAGTTCGCACGTGGCAATCTCAAAGAAAGCCAGGCCATGAGCTTTAACCTGCGCCTGCGCGCCACCGGCTCAGTCGTGTTCGGCAAGCCCTGGGAGAATAGCCTGGGCATCAAAATGGTGCCTATGGGGCGCGCCATGCTGGCCACCATTGAAACTCGGCGGAAGGATTTTGCCGAATTCGCCCGCAGCACGAATCTGGCGCCAGCAGAAGGTCGGGAGCTGAATACCGACGACACTTTTCCTGTAACCTACATCACCCGGGCTGAAGCTGAGCAGTTTTGCCGTTGGCTAACTGATCGTGAACGTGGGAAAGGCTTGCTGGAACCTGACCAAGAATACCGTCTGCCCACCGATGATGAATGGAGCATGGCCTCCTACCTGCCACGCGAGCTCGGGGCCACCCCAGCAGACCGCAGCACCCGAATTCAGGGGATCTATCCTTGGGGATTCACCGCAGTTCCCACATCCAAGATCGCCAATCTTTTTGATAAATCCGCTGACAAGACCGGTAAAAAATCCGTTCCAGGCTATGACGACCGTTTTGCAGGGCTAGCCCCCGTCGCGAGTTTCCGCGCAGACACCCGCAGTTTGTTTGACCTTTCCGGCAATGTTTGGGAATGGGTGTCTGATGGCTGGGACGCGAGCGGTACCGAAGCGGTAGCGCGCGGTGCAGCCTACACGACCTATGAGCAACAGGAGCTACTCGCCTCCTACCGCCGGAAAGTCAGTTTAAGTGCACGTGAGCCAGATGTTGGGTTTCGTATTTTATTGATCACTTCGGGCTTGAATGCCCGTGACGATGAGTAAAAGCTGAATTCGCAAACTTAAAAAATCCTTTGAATAAAAAGAAGCTTGGAGAGATTTCCTGTCCAAGAAAGAGAATCATTCTTCCGAATTCAAATTCAGCATCGTTAACAAGTAAGCCCAGCGCGGCTGAAAGCTTGTACATCTCCATCTTAACTCCATTAACCTAAGTGAAACATGATACTTTAAGGCATGCCCCACAGAAACCTCTATGCCTAGGCCAATCATTGAGAAGTAAGGTCTGTGAGGTTTTTCTGACATGCCCCCCCTTTATTCATCTCCAAAACTCATTTGCCATTGGGGGCTGAGTCTTTAACCTCGCAGTCTTATGGCAAAACCAGCACTCGGAAAAGGACTCGGCGCACTGATCTCGGCACAACCCGCCGGCTCAGGAATGCCGCGTCCCCCCGCCCTAGCTCAACCAGCGCCTGGGGATGTGGTCAATCGCGTCGGCTTGGAGCAGATTGTCCCCAGTCCTCTGCAACCACGTAAAGAGTTCGTCCAAGAGCAGTTGGCAGAGTTGATGGGATCGATCAAAGAGCACGGCATCATCCAACCTCTGATCGTTCGGCGGGTGAATGGAAAATTGGAACTCATCGCTGGGGAACGACGTTTTCGTGCCTCGCGTGAATTGGGTCTCAAAGAAGTTCCCGTCATTGTCCGCGAAGCCTCCGACCAGGATGTCCTGGAAATGGCGCTGATTGAAAACTTACAGCGCGAAGATTTAAACCCCATTGAAGAAGCGCGGGCCTATGAGCGCCTATCCAAAGACTTCTCTTTAAGGCAAGAGGACATCGCCCAGCGTGTGGGGAAAAACCGAGCCACGGTGGCCAACACGATGCGATTGCTGGATCTGGCCTCCTCGGTCCAAAATCTCTTGTCCACTGGCAAACTGAGCACGGGCCATGCAAAGGTACTCTTAACCCTAAAGGACGCAGAAGAACAACAGCGTGCAGCTGATGAGATCGTTAAGAAAAGCCTAACCGTGCGTGCCGCTGAAAAGCTGGCCAGCAGCATTCTAAATCCCCCTCCGCCGAAACCTGTTCTTGGGGATAATGAGGTCAATCGCGCGATTGATTCCGTCGAACAGAGGCTCATGCATCACCTAACAACTAATGTCTCCGTGAAGCATTCAGAGAAAAAAGGCCAAATCGAGATCGACTACTATGGAGTCGAAGATTTGAACCGCCTCCTGGCTTTGATGGGGGTCCCTGAAGAGCAAATGGAAGATTGATCTCCCACCATACTTCGACCATGCGCCTGCTTTACGCCACCCTGCTTTGCCTATTTTTAGTCACCTGCAGCCGTGCAGAGCACCCAGATCAGGCGGGAATCAAAACATTTCTCGAAAGCTACTTTTCCACATGGTCAGCTAAAGACATGGCAGGCTACAATGCCCACTTCCACCCCTCGGCCAGAATCAGCTTCGTGGGCAAGGATGGTCAATGTGACGGCCAAGGTCTAACAGATTTCATCCACGGCCAAACTCTCGGCCACGAACGCTCCCCGGTTCCGATGAACGAGGTCCCGACTCAGATGACCGTCAGCGGAGATTCACGCGTAGCGCAAGCCGCCGTGCGCTGGAAACTGACCAAGGGGAAAGATACTGTAACGGGCACAGATTATTTCACGCTTGTGAAAACCACAACGGGTTGGAAAATTTCCAACTTGGTTTTCTACAACGATTGAGGCCCGCTTCTCCCCATCCCCCCTTTGCGCCGCTAGGCTCTCAGTGCCTGGATGGACGCTGTGTCACCGAATTTCGAACAAGAGACCAAGCCGTACGCCGCTGTGTATCTAGTGTCCATCGACCATCAAAATCAGGCAGCATCAAGATGCTCTGCGACGATGGCGGCGGCGTCTTTTCCTCCTTCGAAAACTCGACTTTTGCCCCCACATTCATCTGTCCTGGGGTGGGGTTTTCTG
>JAOZVT010001059.1 GCA_025869455.1 Prosthecobacter sp. | reverse complement strand
GGCCTCTTCCACCGACGCAGATCTTGTTAGGCCCAAGTTTCCTGTAAAATCTTATCATTAACCTATGAATTCCACCGCCATCCCCTGGAAGGTTCTATCTTCTCAAGTTACAAGCAGCGTTTTGACTGAAGGCTGGAACTTAGCTACAACCGATGCGGATGAGGGACAGACCCGCTCCTTTACCGTTGAGGTTCTCTTCGATTCAGCCTTTGCATCCGTGCCTGTGGTCCATCTGGGATTGACCGGGTTTGACATGGATCAGCGTGACAGTTCGCGCCTGACTTTGAAGGCAGCCAACATCACTGAATATGGATTCGAGGCGATTGTTTCCACCTGGTCAAACACCCGCGTTTACGCAGCCGAATTCAATTGGCTGGCGATTGGTCCGTAAGGGAATGTTGTAGTGAACAAAGGCATCAAGAGACTGTTTTTTCTTCAGCCAAAACGGGCGATGGAGCAGACTGATTAGCGGTGCGTTTAGCCTGAGCTTCCCCCACCAATACAGCGCCCCAAGAACGTAGTTTTTCGAAACCTAGCAGACACAAGCCCACCGCCCCAAGGGAGAGGGTGAAACCGAAGAAACCGAGGGCACTGCGCTCAGTGTAGCAGGTCCAGCCAAACTGCCCGACGCACAAAACGGCCACGAAGAGTAAGGTGGGTTTTCTGCCAATGAGATCCACCATGAAGGCACCCAAGGGAGCGCCCAGGCAAACAACGGGAGCAGCGGCTAACCAATTTTCATAAGCGCCTGGTTGCAGCCCCGTGGAGAGACTTTTGACTCCAATCCCCAAGACGGAGGTAAAGGCCATGATGAGCACCGAGGTCGGGATGGCGATCTTCAAATCCGCGCGGCAGAGCAAGACGAGCGCGGCATAAAGCACCATATCAATGCCTACACCCGTCACAGAAGCCACGGTTCCACCCGCGACAAGGCCCAAGGCTAAACCCACACGGAAATCCCAGCGTTCGTCGAATTCAGTCATGCCGACATGCCTGGAGATTTCTCCAATGCGGTAGAGATGGAGCACCCCGAAGCTGGCCCAGACAACGGCAAAGAAGAGTTTGATCCAGAGTTCTGGAATCAAGGGGGCAAAGAAAAATATGCCCAGAGGTGTGCCAATGAGTGAACCCCACATGGACCCTTTTAACATGGACCAAGCCAAAGGCTGCCTGCGGCAGAGGATGAAGATGCTGGCGCTGGTCATGCCGATGGACTGCACCGCGAAGCTGAAGTCACGCCCCATGGAAGCCGATAACCCAAAGAGCAGCACCAGAATGGGAAACCCCACGGTACCGCCGCCCATCGGCGTAGAGCCCGCCACGTAACTCCCCATCGCCATGGCCAATGCAATGGGCCAGTGTGCCTTCGCATCCTCCCAGCGCCCTTGGCCGAAAACAAGCCAAGCCCAGACTGAATAGAAGCAGCCTAGCCAGAGAAACCAAATCCAGAGGTGCTGTTTGCGGGGGGATTGAATGGACATGTAAAGCGAGGATGAATGCTAGAGGTGGCCAGCAATGCGTGAGATCAGATGAAAAGAAAAATACATTATACGCATCATTTTCATGCCCAACCGGCATAAGCCTCCCCAAAGGTGAAGAAGCGCGAAGGGATGTTTACGAAACCAAAACACGCAGACTGGAGGCCGCAAAGGCTGCCCGAACATCCTTCAAGTCATCGGCAGAAAGAGCACGTAAGGCGGCTGGGGGCTTTTTCCCACCTAACATAAAGTACTTCAACGACGCAATGAAGACATCAGGCTGCTCTTCATCGGGGATGTCAATCGTCTCTGGGAAACACGCATCTAGGATGACAATGCCGTAATCGCTTTCTCCGCCTAATTCTTCGGCCCAGCGCAGCACCGTGTCCACAGGTTCCACGTCGGGGAATCTTTGGGCGACCAAGGCCAGGAGATCGGCCTTGGCGGATACATTCATGAGCAAGGCGAGAAAGAAGCGGTGCTCAGGTTCGGCAATGGTCGAGCGCATGCCTTTGATGCCATCCCTATGCACGCAGGTCTCCAGAGTTGCCGCGATGCCTTCCGCCAAAACACCGTGCTTTTTCTCAAACGCAGCCAGCACAGACTCCCACTCCCCCAAATCGGCGAGGTGTCCCATGCAATGCTGGAGGATGTAGAAACCGCGCTCGAAATCTAGGGTAAGGATCATCTCCTGAACGAGTTCGGCATAACTCGGGTCTTCTGTCTGCTCCAACACATCCAGCAATTGCTTGCGGCGCATGGTCAGCAGATCGCTAAAGACGGGATCCAGGGCGATGTGTGGGGGGAGGTAATTGAACTGAGGGCCAGTGCCGGGATCATTCTGTGTGCGCACCACGACCGTGACGGAAGGCGTATCCAAGTGGAAGAGCGAGTGAATGCAGCGATTCCCTGAAATGATGGAGACGGTGCTTCCTGTCTCCAGGAGCTCAATCTTCTTCATGCGCACATCCCCCATCTGAAAATGGGGTGTGATGCCGTGCTTCTTTTGGAAATCAAAATGCGCATGGATGCTGGAGCCTGACATCACGTGAAACGCGCCAGAAAATTCATGCTGATGAATGTCCGTGGTGCCATCCATCCAAAACAAAAGCTGAATATAGAAGCGTGGATGGTCATAAGCCACGATCTCCGGTTGCCCAAAACCGGACTGGGTTTGGAAAGGTTGCTCATCATTGAGGAGAAACTCACGTATCAAGGCGGACAACTCCACATGCTCTGCCGGAGGACGCTCGTCCAAGGCTGTACGGGCGATCTCAGGGAACTTCTCCAGTGAAAAGTTCTCCTGTTTCCAGCGCGCCAAGACAGTATTTCCGAGTTCCTTGAAAAATGATTCCATGCGCCATCTTTCTTCCAGTCCTGAGATCGGCTCAAGAGGCATTCTGAGAAGTTGATTGGCTCGGCTTGCCACTTGCACAGACGTGAGTCCACCTCTCTTATCCAGCGTGGTGGCGGCTGGTGCGCACCCTCATTCGCCGCTGCCGTGAAACCTTTCCTCAATCTAGCCCAAGCTCGTACCCCCGATGGTGCGGAACTCACCCTGCATTCTCACGATACAGAATTCTATCTGCGGGTGAATCGTCAGCCGCTGATGGGGACGAATGCTTCTGAATCCGAGAAAATGCTGGCTCAAC
>JAOZVT010001058.1 GCA_025869455.1 Prosthecobacter sp. | reverse complement strand
ATCTGGGATCTTCCCGGCACCATCCATCGCAGGGATACGCATCTTCACTTTTTTCTTGGAGGGATGAACAATCCAGGCCGTGGCGTCAGGCATCTTCATGAGTTCACCAGGCTGGACTTCATAGTCCCACTCTTTGTTAACCGTCTTGCTGGCGTCTTTGCCCAAGAAGCCGGAGGACTTGGAGACTTTCTTTTTTTCCACCTTGGCGATGAACTCCGCCACGGCGAGGGCACCTTCGGGATCGGGCTGACGAAAGGCAATTCGGGAGCGGCAGTTGAGGGTGAGCACTTGGGCGGTTTCTTTGCCCAAGACGGGAAAAAGGGAGGCGTCACTCTGCATGCCGAGGATGAGACAACAATTCGCCGCACGAAGTCGGTCAATGACGTTGTGATCCGAAATACCGTCTTCACTGGCCGTTGCCAAAGCCTGAAACTCATCCATGAGAGCGATGAGAAGGTTCTCGTTTTTGCGCTCGGACTTCGGTTTGTCGAAACGCATCATGGCGTGCGTATAGAAGAGCAGCTTGATATAGGTATTGATGTAGCGGCGCTCCGTCTGAAAGGTCTGTGGCAGTGCGGTGCAGAAGATGCGGCCTTTATCCACATCCGTGATGTCGATGGTATTCGGCTCATCGGAGCAAAAGACTTCGGCGATGTCAGGATGGGTAAAGAAGCCCAGCATAACTTTGAGTGTGCCAACAAGACCTTCTTTTTGTTCGGCAGCTTTGGCGCTGAGGAAGGTTTGATCGAAGTATTTGGCCAGCTTGATGCGCTCTGGCGTGCTATCCGCATCCAGCAGTTCCTCAAAGGTTTTCTCCATCGTGGAGCTGTCCGTGAGGATCTCGTAGGCGCGCAGTACATTGACAGGCTTACCTAACGTCTCAAGCATTTCAAAGGCGCTGGTCAGGGCCTGTTGAGCGGCAGGTTTAAAGAAGGAGGACTGCTCCCCTTCCGTGAGAGAGGCCCCAGTATCCACTAGGTTCTTCGCATGCGTGGTGTAGGGCAGACGGGGATCCGAGACGAGGTTGTACCGTTCCTTCGGTTTCCAGCTTCGATCCAGGCGATCGGGACGTACGGCCAGCACACAGATGGCCTCAGGTCGCCCATGACCAGCGGCGTGTTCCATGGCAAAGAAATGCTCATCCCCTTTGGCTCCCAGGATCAGACCACCCCAGTTAGGTCGCTTCATGCTGATCTGATGGAGCAAAGGATTGAAACCTGAAGTCGTCTTCCCGACCCCCGTATCTCCAGTGATGAGCCAATGACGAGTAAACTCCCCCGGCAACCATTTGAGATTCTTGTATTGGACGATGTAGTCCTTGGGGCTGAAATCCGGTTGCCACTTGAGAAGGACAAATGCCCCCAAGACACAAACGAAGGCCACGCCTCCGGTGACTTCATTGATGGTGTCATATTGAAACACATACCACAGGCCAAAAGTGGCAAGGGCGGCGGCGGCGAGGAATTTCAGGAAGGAGAACATGATGGGAAGCGCATCCGGAGATAACTGGAACTATCCTAGACTGTAAACATTGTGACAGGAAAACTGGAATCTTTCTGTCACAACTATTTGTCAGGCGGCTAAGCAGCACAATCATTCATTGGCAGCCAGTTCTTCCCCATGAAACTATCTACGTTCCGTCAAATTAATGCTGACACGGGTTATATTCGTCCCTCTCAGTCAGATCCTGATACATTACGCGTTTTTGGCAGCAGCAATGTGGGTCGTCTTTTTCGTAATCCTGGTAAGGAGGCAAACCGACAGCTTCGCGAGGAGTTCCAAAAAGCTGTGATCCAAGAATATGGCGCAGAGATTGGGCAGGACATCCTGAACCAAGCCGGGTTCAAGATCGGAGATAAAAACCCTCTGAGCGTTGCCAGTGTGAAGAGTATCCTTCAGGCTGGAGACCAGCGTGCCATTGTGGCACAAGAGGAACTGAAGTCGCTCGTGCAGATGGAGCAGACACGCGCCAAGGCAGCGGCCTTGCCACTGGAGCAGATGGCCGTTGACGCAGCTAAGACAACGGGTCTGGATGTGGCCATAAACGAGCTCAATGCCAGTGATGGTGCTCAAGTGAGCATTCGTTCTGACCAACTCATTTCTCCTCAGCTACGGAAAGACATCCAGACTAAAGTGGAAGCTCTATCAGATGGAGGCAAGATCTTACCCAAAGATGAGGATGTGAAGAGGGTGGCCAAGGAAGCTCTGGAAGAGTCTCTCAAGAAGAAAATGGCCGTGGTTAATGCACTCAATGCACGTGAAGGGGTAACTCCAGAAACCCGCGTCTTTGCCTTAGAGGCAGCTTTAAAAAACGATTACACTAGTCCGGCAGCCTTTGAGCGTTCTTACTTTCGTGGGGAGGCCCCAGATGAGGTCAAAGTCTCTTTAGTGCAAAATGTCTCGACCGACTCCTTAAAGCTAGACAATGCTTCGGTTGGGAATGTCCTGACCTCTCTGAAAGCGCAGACTTACAATCCAGCGACCTACGATCCAGCAGGCTATTTTGATGAAGCCGTCACAGGCCCAGATGTGGGGAAGACAGATTATCTTTTGAATGCAGCGGTGATGGGCCACACCCTGAGCCAGATCCCTGGAGATCAGATAGAAACACGCCAGACCTTGGCCTCTAGACTGGCAGGCTATCAGATGAAATTCGCTTCAGTGAATTCCGCCGAGACTCTAGGCGCTCAGGTGAATCCCCTGCAGCTGGGCGATAATGATAATTACACGCGTTCAGCTCCCACCAATCTGTCGGGAATGCAGCAGTTTCCGTTGGCCAATTCATTGGGGGTAAACCCCGCAAATCTCCACCCGGTCACAGACAGCCGCTTCATGGAAGTCCTGAAACGCTCTTACTCCATGGAGGAAGAAGCGAAGGTACTGACCTGGAATGAACAGGATTTTGATCGTCTTTATGACCAGATTGAACAGGGAAATAAAGTATTTCTCGACGTGACTCCTTTTATGGCCGGCACCGTCCACGGGCATGAATCAGAAGAAGTGGGGGAAGCCATCCAGGTAACCAATGAATTCATGCACGATATCCTCAAAGCAGGAGTGGATGACCATATGGCAAAAAATGTAGCCTACCAGCACATGGATGGAACCAGCCAGGAGAAAGCCCGTGCTGAA
>JAOZVT010001057.1 GCA_025869455.1 Prosthecobacter sp. | reverse complement strand
AGTTCAGGCTCGGACGCTGCCATATTCTTGGATTCACGCACGTCTGTATAAAGATCGTACAATTCAGGCTCTTTCACCTTAGCGGCCTGGTATTTCACAGGTTTTCCACCCGTGGCCTTGGGCTGATCCCCCAGCGTACGATAAGTGTGGGGCAACACCAGCTTCCACTGACCGTCCCCGCTGGTGATGGCTTCCAGCTCATTTTGATGATAATAAAACGCATAAAAATCATGTGGGTTTTTAGCGCCTTCTTCACCAGCAATGAGGGGCCACACATTTTTACCATCAATGGCGTGCTTGGGCAGTTCCGCGCCGATGACAGCGGCCAAGGTAGGCAGGATATCAATGGTCATCATCATGGCATTGCTCGTCGTGGCCGCTGGAATTTTGCCAGGCCAGCGCATGATGCTAGTCACTCGGGTGCCACCTTCCCAGTTGGTCCCCTTCCCTTCACGCAGCAGGCCAGTCGAGCCTGCGTGATCGCCATAACTGAGCCAGGGGCCGTTATCAGAGGTGAAAATGACCCAGGTATTCTCTTTCAGCCCGTTCTTTTCCAGGGTTTCCATGATCTGCCCCACAGACCAGTCCACCTCCATCATCACATCGGCAAAGAGGCCTTTACCAGATTTCCCTTTGAATTTCTCACTCACAAACAAAGGCACATGGACCATGCTGTGGGCGAGGTAGAGAAAGAACGGTTTCTCCTTATTCCGCTCAATAAAGCTGACCGCATGCGCGGTATAATCAGTCGTTAGGCGTTCCTGATCCTCGGGCGTTACGTCATCATCCACGACTTTATCGTTCTGAAGCATGGGCAGCTTGGGATAAGCCCCAGGCTTGGCCTCTGGATGAAAAGGCCACATGTCATTGGAGTATGGCAGGCCGTAATATTCATCAAAGCCATGCTTGGTGGGCAAAAAAGGCGGCAGATGCCCCAGATGCCATTTACCGACAGCCGCAGTGGCGTAACCTTTTTGTTTAACCAAATCCGCCAGGGTCATTTCGTCAGCACTCAGCCCGTGAGTAACCCTCGGGGAAAGGGCACCATGGATGCCAATGCGATTGGGGTAGCACCCTGTTAGCAAAGCCGCACGCGAGGCGCTGCACACAGGCTGGGCGACATGGAAGTTGGTGAATTTGGAACCCTCCTGGGCCAGCCGATCAATATTTGGGGTCTTGTAGCCTTGAGCGCCAAAGCAGCTCACATCGGCATAGCCCATGTCATCCATGAAGATGACCACCACATTGGGCTGATCAGCCGCCGCCAGAAAAGAAGAAAAACCGAGAAGGAGAGAAGTTAAAAAACAACGCATGGCCCTAGGAAACGACTCAGATGGCCCCAACTTGTCTAAAAACAAAAAAGCCCGGCATCGCTGCCGGGCTTTTGAGATTCAAAACGAAGGCTTAAGCTTCAGCGATGCTGGTGATCTTGTTGTGTTCGCTGTCAACTTTGACATTCTTGCCGACGAGTTTGGCTGCATCGTCAGCGCCTTTGGAGGAAGGTGTCAGGGTCAGCTTGGCTTCCTTACCATCTTTACCCACCACGACCACAGCTTTGGTGGTGGCGTCGAAGGACTTCAATTTGCCTTCATTGGTGACGACTTTGCCGCAACCAGCGTAGGCGGAACCGAGAGTCAAAGAAACGAGAGCGAGAGTAGCGAGTGCTTTTTTCATATTAGTTTCAGGATGCTTGTTGGATGTCAGCAACCGTTAGCGTTGCTATTCATTGAACGATTGTTCATAAATTTCCTTTGCATACAAGACTGATTTTTCATGAAAACCTTCCTGCGCCTAACCGCCGCCCTTTCTTTAATCACCACCGCTTGGGCGCATCCGGTACCGGATATTCCTGTGCGCACCTACTTTACCCCTGAAGGGAAATGCACCCTCACGGTGGAGGTGGACCCACGCTGTTTTAATGCTGACCCCAACACGGCAGCCTCTCTCATGCAGCCGCTAGTACCCACTCTCAGCGAGACACGAGTGACTGAACTCAAAACAAAGGCCAAGGCGCTTGTTGAAAAGTACATTGAGTTCCTTTTTGAGCCCGCAGGCCCCATCCAGCCTAACTTCACCTTTGATTTCACTGGGCATGATCGCTCTCCGCTGGACAGTGAAGATGATGTGGTCGTCCTAACAGGCACCTGGGAGACACAAGTCCCCCCAGGCACCCAAGCTTGGCGCATTCGAGCCACCCAAGAGACACCGCTGGCCGTCGTTTTTCGGAATTATCTCTCAGGGGTCGAATACCCCAAATTTTCCGTCCTTTTTCCAGGAGAAACCAGCTTCCCGTTTGATCTCAGCGCCCCTGCTCAGCCCCTAAATCACATCGTTTTTGGCTCCTGCCTGAATGTGACCAGCCACCCCATGCTGGATCGCACCCTGACGCTGCCCATGGACCTGTTTCTTTTCATGGGAGACAACATCTATGCCGATACCCTGGACATGGCGGTCATGAGGGCCAAATACATTGAGTTAGGCCAAAGCACCTTCTTTCAGGGGCTGCGCGCCAAGACCCCTATCCTAGCCACGTGGGACGATCACGATCTAGGAGCCAATGACGGCGGTGGTGATTACCCGATGAAAAAGGAGTCCCAAAAAGAGTTCCTCGACTGGCTCAATGAGCCTAGCGGCTCTGCTCTACGCAAGCAGGAAGGCGTTTATCAAGCACGCACCTTTGGCCCTGAAGGCAAACGCACTCAGGTCATCATGCTAGACACCCGTTATTTCCGCAGCCCGCTGAAAAGAGTGCCCAAAGATCAGGCCGCCAATGGCGGGAGTGCTATCCCTACTGACGATACCAGCACCACGGTACTGGGAGCCGCTCAGTGGGCTTGGCTGAAAGGCATCCTCCAGGAACCAGCGGAACTACGACTGATCATTTCCAGCATTCAATTCGCGGCAGAAGCCTGTGGCAGCGAAAGCTGGGCTAACTTCCCCCATGAGCAAAAGCGTCTCGTACAGCTCATCACAGAAACCAAGGCCAACGGCGCGCTGATCCTCAGTGGAGATCGTCATTGGTGTGAAATGTCGGCTCTGACGCAAGACACCCCCTACCCTCTTTATGATCTCACCGCCAGCTCCATGACCCAAAATCACCCGCGCGGCACGCCCACGCCTAATGCGAACCGCAT
>JAOZVT010001056.1 GCA_025869455.1 Prosthecobacter sp. | reverse complement strand
GCCTGATCATTGTGGGGCATGGGACGAATCTGAATGATAATTCGACGAAGGCGATCCAGGATCAGGTGCGGTTTATCCGAGAAGGCGGCTATGGATTTGCGGAGGTCGTGGATGCTTACATGGAGGAGGCTCCTCTCGTGTCTGATTGGCAGACGATGACGACGGCGAAGAATGTGGTCGTGGTGCCATTTTTCATTGCGGATGGGCTGCACAGCTTCCAGGATATTCCGGTGCTGCTGGGCATGGAAAAGGAGCCGGGCAAGGCACTGAGTGAGATGGATGTCTTTCGGCATAATCCGATCCCGATGCACGGGCGGAATCTCTATTACAGCAGCGCCATCGGCACGGAGCCTCTGATGGCTGATGTGATCCTAGATCAGGTGCAGGACTTTAATGCCAAGCATGGTGTGGCAGACCTGCCGGAGGTGAAACTGCCCAAGGCGGAACTGAAAGCGGCTCTGGCGGGTTGGCTAGAGGCGGGTCGCCATGTGATCGGCCAAGTTCATATTTCTCAGGTCGGGGAAGGCTTTGTTCTCCGGCATTTTGATGATGATCGGGTGCCTGTGGCGGCATTGGATCTCTACACCAGCCCGAGCGATGCGCGTGAGATCTCCCGGCAAGACGAGGCGGGTGCCTTTCGTCCAATCAAGACGGCACCGACACTGAAGCGTGGTTGGTTGTTGCGTTTGGCGAATTTGGATGAGTTGCAGTTGGCCCTGGAATTTTTCTATCCGGCGGCGGTAGGTATGGCACTGGCTCAGGAGAAGGGAACGCTGAAGCCTGTGCCGCTGCGTGATTTGTTAGGCCGACAGACAGGGATGTATCGTTTTGCCAATGGCATCACGGATGCTCAGGCGAGCGAGATCATTGGTAAGTGCTGTGAGACTGGAACCAAGTGTCTGCGGAGGATTGTCTATCCTCTGGATGCGACTCAGCCATTGTCTGGGCCTGCTAGTGCGAAGCTAGGGACTGAAGCTGGGCAGGTGCCGGGTGTGGAGTCGGGGCAATGCATCTCTCTTTTGTGCATGGAAGCGTGCAATCACATTGTCTCGTATGCGAGGAAGGTCTCGCGAGAGAATAATGAGGCGAAGGGGTGATGCGGTGTGTCGGTGGGGGATGTGATAGCTTTTGTGCAACTATTGATGCCGATAGCTATCAGGAATGCGGCTGGTCTGAGGCTACGTGCGTAAGTTGTGTGATTGACGAGTGAGGCCTGCGAGAGCAGATTTTTCTATGAGAGCTTTTTTCTTGATGAGTTTTTTGGCGTGCTGGCTGCCTGGGATGGCGGTGGCGGATTTGGTGATGGAGGTGCCTGTCATTGAGTTGCAGGCAAAACCTGAAGATGAATCTGTGAGCACGACATTTGTTTTTTATAACAAAGGCACCAAACCGGTGAAGGTGCTTAGCATTGACAGTGCGTGCAGTTGCCTGAGTGCCTCCCTGGATAAGGCGGTGTATGAGCCGGGGGAAAAGGGAACGGGTAAAGCTGAATTTAAAGTGTCGAGCTTTGTGGGACGACATGAAAAAACAGTACACGTGCAAACGGATGATCCGGCGCAGTCGGAGTGGGTGGTCTCATTTGTGCTGGATGTGCCAGAGGTGATCAAGATCGAGCCAAAGACCCTGCAATGGTGGCTGGGAGATGAGGCGACGGCGAAGACGACGAAGGTGACGATGACGGGAGACAAACCAATGGTGATCAAGGGGATCACAGCCACGCGTGAAAATGTGGAATTTAGCTGGAAGGAGATCACTCCAGGTCGCGAATATGAAGTGACGGTGAAGCCGAAAACGACGGGCGAGGTGATGCTGGGGGCACTGAGAATCGAGACGGATAGCAGCATCCCGAAATACCAACGGCAACTGGCGTTTTTCTCTGTGTATCGGAAACCCAGCACGCAAGAGCCATGAGAGTAACTTTGATGCAGGCACTAGTGCTGGTGCTGCTGGCGGTGGGAGCTGCTGTGGCCTCCTATGAGTTGCATCCGCGTGCACCGAGTCTGTATCTGATTCAGGAACCGCTGAGGGATGATGAGGTGGGACTGAAGGAGATTCAGGAACGTTGGCAGGGGCAGGTGATCTGGCTGGATGCCCGGCCTGAGGATGTCTTTAAAACGGGCCATATTCCTGAGGCACACATGCTGAATGAGCAGGGTTTCTTTGAGCAACTGCTGGAGCTTCAACCGCTTTTGCAAACGACGGATAAACCCGTGATTATTTACTGCGGTGGAGAGAAGTGTGAGGCTAGTCGGCTGATTCGGGGGAAGCTGCTGGACATTGTGCCCCTGGAGAATTGTTTCATTCTGAAAGGTGGCTGGCCAGCCTGGCAGGCGGCGCAGAAATAGACTGTGAATCATGCCGTTACCCCCTCTTAGCCACTCGCATGATTACCGCGCTTTGATGGCGCGGTGGCGTGATTTGGCGCAGCGTTTGGGGATAAAGTTACGGGTGTTGACTGTGGTAGAGGGAGTGAAAATCTACTGGTTGGAAACCACCGCAGAGGTACATAAACCTGCGGTGTATTTATCATCCGGCGTGCATGGGGATGAGGCTGCGGCGGCCTGGGGGCTGCTGGTGTGGGCGGAGGAGAATGAGGCGCGGATGCGTGCGGGGCATTTTTTGATTTTCCCTTGTCTGAACCCGCATGGCCTGAGGCTGAATACCCGCGTGGATCATCGCGGGCTGGACATCAATAGGCGGTTTCACCTGGAGGAGGATGAGATCTGCGGTCCCTGGCGAAGGCTGATGCAGGGGCGTGCCCTGAAGGTGGGGCTATGCCTGCATGAGGATTATGATAGTCACGGCTGCTACCTTTATGAGCTGGGGAGGAAGGGGCAGAGCATGTTGGGGGATCGAGTTTTGGCTGAGGTAAAAACGATTGCCGCAGATCCGCGAAAGAGTATTGAGGGGAGTCGAGCAAAAGATGGGGTGATTTTTAGGCGCAAGATGCCGACGGATCTGCCTGGATTGCCTGAGGCGATTGTGCTGTATGAGCTGGACTGTGTGCGCACGCTGACTTTTGAAACACCTTCGGAATTTGCCTTTGAGTCACGGGTGTGGGCACAGGTGGAGTTTGTGAATGCGGTGTTGTCAGAGTGCTAATTCCTGGAAATACTAAGGCATGACCGACCCTGTCT
>JAOZVT010001055.1 GCA_025869455.1 Prosthecobacter sp. | reverse complement strand
TAATACGCAGACAATTCTGTAATATAGCGCTTTTTGTTCCACACTAAAACATAATATTTATTCAAAGAGTGCACGATGCATATTTTTTTCAAGCAAACCTGCTTTAATTTTAGCATCGATTAGCAATTTAGCGTACTCGCCAATATTTTCTTTTCCTACAGCGATAGCTATCAAAGTCCCAGTGTATTTGGCCCCATGTGGCAGGGTTAAACTCTGGATGCTCCCTCCCTTCTTGACTGAGGCGAGGCCGGTGCCGCTCAATACACCCAGCCAACCACCCGTCAGTTGAATGAAGTTGCTCACTAGTGTTAACCCGACCCCTTCATTGTTCGGACCGAATTTGGAGGATACTCTAGGCTGAAGGGCTTTCACAATGGCCTCCTCGTCACTCATGTCAAAACTCCACTCCAGTTCGGCGTCTTGAAAGGTTTTCAAAATGCCTTTCCCATTATCTGCAATGGCCAATTTCACCATGCTGTCAGCCAGGGTCACCTGGGCGGTGGCATATCCAGTGCCCAAGCTGTGCTGCCTCACATTGTTACCTGTTTCCGTCATCACATACCAAGCGAAATCCCATAGGTCTGCCATTGCATGGCCATGTTCGGAACCGCCTGGCGCGAGGCATTCAGCCATCTCATCACCCAGCTTATCCACTGGGTGATCGACTTTTTGAACAGGCACGAACCGACCCTTGCTGTCTCGGCGCTCGAATTTTTCATCGAGGTGGAGACCGCACATTTTCAGAAAGTCCATTCTCTGCAAGTACCCCGAGATCGGGCAGACATGAAGGTTGTTGAAATGGACGGTTTTGCCTTGTTGCACCCATCCGTTGACGATTGCTGTCAGCGCGGCGAGGGGACCAGGCGTGATGAGCATCAGATGCTTAAAATCAACCTCGATAAGATCACAGTCTCTCATTTCCTCTGCTGAGGATAGAAAGTCTATGAAGAGGTGTGATTTCAGGGCTCTTGGGAGCAATAATTGCATATTTTAGAAGTCTCCTTTGTTGCCTTAATTGCTCACACAATCAAGTTTTAGCACGCAAGAACCAGTCTCGGTAGAATCGATAAATTAAATTCCATCGTTTTATCGATTGATGTATCTCCCCTGTTTTCCACCAGCACTGCAATATTTGTCAAAAATCGTAGCCTGAAGCTGTCTTCCCGCAATGTAGGCTATGGAGTTCCACGCCTTGAGCTGGCTCTAGAAAGTGCACGTTCCCGGGCTACGTTGATCGCGCAAACAGAGATCCAGCCCTTCCGGCCCATGCCACAAGCTTCGGCAGAGCCTCAAATGAATGAGCTGCACACGCATTCTCTGCCCTGGCCCCGGGGAAAACTGCTGGAGCATTCGCTCGAAAAAGTGCGGATGAGAGTTACCCTGTCTTACTTCATTGAGCCCAATCCTGGCAACCGGGGATATACCTCCACCTACCGCTATGCGAGCTGTCGGCTACGGTTTAAAGTAAGTTCCCCACGGCAGAGTTTGAAGGATCTCCTCGCGGATGTGGACAAAGCGGCCCATGAGTCCCAGGCCGATGATTATGTCAAAGGAAGCACTGACCTCTGGCTTCTGGATTCCAACATGGTGAACAAAGGCTCCGTCCATTCCAATGTGTGGGAAGGCAGTGCAGCCGAACTTGCGGACATGCAGCATGTGGTGATCTATCCGGTCACTGGTTGGTGGAAGACTCGCAAAGCCTTAAAGAGAGCAGGAGCCAGCCTTCGCTACTCACTCTTAGTGACCTTGGAGGCGGAAAATCCGGCTTTGGATATCTATACTGAAATTGAAAATGCGATTACCGTGCCAGTGGGGATTTCAGTCTCATAACTTACTTTTTCTTTCTGCTGTTTTTACTCCATTTTTTAGCATCGCCACGTTAAAACCGTGTACTACTTTTTGGTTAGGGCCGCATTCAGGTTCTCGCCATCGGCCCAGAGGGTGGCTAGGTAGCGGGGTGGGGTGGTGGTTTTGTCTTTGCTGGTCTGGAGGGTGAGGTCGGTGAGGTCCGTGAAGACATCGCGCAGGCGGGCGGTCTGGGCGAGGCGGGTGATTTTTTGTTCGGCGGTTTCGGTGGCCAGCGGGGCGGGTTCGGGCAGGCCCTGGAGGTCCAGGTTTTGATTGTGCAGCCAGACGCCGAAGCCGAGGTCAATGTTCACGGCGATGGTGTTGGCATCCACTACGCGGACGAATTCGGCGTAATACGTGTAGTTAGGCGCGGGGGCTTCGGCAGTGGGCTCTTGCGCGCTGAGCGGTGCGATGATGGCGGTCAAGGCGACCAGGAGGAGGCGGAGGCGTGGCGGGTGGGTGATCATGGCGGGTGCGGGTGGGTGGCTGCGTGGATGTCTGTACTACGCTGGCCGGGGCGGGGTCGGGGTCAATGCTTGTTTGGGCTGTGTCTTGGCGTCTTGACTAGGCCTGGAAACGATGTTTCAGGGTGGGGATCATGATTCAGGTTTTAGCCGATCTCAGCACACGGCCTGTGCAGGGGCCTAGCGGCATCATTCATGGGGCTCGCTCTGGGGGGCAGTTTGGTCCGTTGCCTAGCACGTTGCTGTGGCAGATCCTTCTTTTCATGGGGGCCCTGGTAGCGGTGGGTGTGGTGGCGGCTTGGCTGATGCATGAGGAAACCAGGGGTGTGCGGCCTAACAATGAGCCTGAAGAAATGGAGCCTCCGCGCGAGCTCAAGCCCAAGAAGAAGCGCCGTGCCCGAAAGCGGAAGCTGAAGGTCGTCTCAAAGGCTGAAGAATGAGGTGTTGTTGTGCTTTTTGTTAGGTGGAGTTGGGGCGGACGTGGTGCATTGGGGCGGACGAGGCCGATGAGACGTCGGCGCTCCCAGTAAGGGCTTGGTGGCTCGATGGCGGAGAGCTTTCGAGGTGCACCCTGGCCAGTTGCGGCCCAACGGGCCTACTTGGCACAGGCAGCTCCATGCCGTAGCTGCGCCCGCCAGGGCGTGGGGATTGGGGGGAGGATGCACCGCAAGAGATAGGAAGGCCGCAGAGAAAGACCTTGGATAATTCATCTCTGCGGTTTTCGGATCTCTTGCGGTGTGAAGGTTTGGGCGAACGTGGGTGCCTTGGGGCGGACGATGCCGACGAGACGTCG
>JAOZVT010001054.1 GCA_025869455.1 Prosthecobacter sp. | reverse complement strand
GGAGGCCGTCCGCTCGATGGATGGGTTGCGTGACGGCCGAAATCACAGCCTGGACGACCTATAGAACCAGACCATTGCTCGCAAATCAAACGACAACAGGAGCACAGCGAGAAAGATCATGGTCGCTACTAGAAGATAGCTCACACCGGAAATAATAGACCCCGTCGTTAGCAGAGGAATGGATGCCAGAGCAACGCCAAACAATGGGCCGAGAGCAACAACCTTTTTATTTATATCAGAAGGCCTTCTTTTAACCTGGTTGACTACAAGCCAACTTACCAGCGCGCTTGAAGCAAGGTATGGAGTAGCAAGAAGTGCAAGAGAAATTAATGCCCCGCTATGGGAAACCACGAAATAAGCGGTGAAAGTCAAAAGAAAAGCGCTGACAGATTGGCTAATAAAGGACCATACCCGGAAACCAAAAGTATCTTTGGTGGATGCACGAAGAACAAAGTGACTAATGATGCCGTTTAGGAACATCAAGGCGCAAAGGATGTAGAGATAGACGTAGGACACTTGATTGTTAAACAGAACCAGTATCGCAATTATCACGTATAGGAAGCACGTTGAGGTGGCTATGTCACGCAAATGCGTGAAGGGCATCAAGGGTTCCGGGGAGTGATGCGGAAAAGGCTGGGAAAGATCAGTGTGACGCATAAAGATCAAGCTCAGCGGCGCCGCTTTTTGGCGTCCGCTGGAGCGCCTTGTTCGGCGTTCCTTAGTTCGTCATCCAAGAGTTTTATCTGACCAATAATGCCGACCAGTTTTTGGCCATTTTCTGTCAGTGAGTATTCTGTCCTGGGCGGCACTTCTGCATAGACACGCTTGTCCAGCAGGCCGTAGCTGGTCAATTTCCGTAGCCGCTCGGAAAGCACTTTGGTTGAAATTCCTTGAACGTGACGCTCTAAGGCACCGGGTCGCGATATACCGGCGCCGACGGCTTGCAGAACCGATACGGACCATTTGCAGCCAACCACGTCTTCAAGTTGCCTATAGGATTTCGCCGATGGCGAGATTTTTATTGTCTTCATTTTCTGCAAATTACACCAAAAGGTTACCAGGGTACCGGGAAGTGCCTTCTAGGCAGGGGTTGAAGCTGACCCTAACATGCTTGTGTGCGTGTGGCACAGATTCCAACCTATTGAGGAGAACAGTATGAAGACAAAAGCCATTTTTTACCACGCAGGATGTCCTGTATGTGTTGCCGCTGAGCAGAACGTAGCGAACGCGATTGACCCAGCGAAATACGATGTTGAGGTCGTCCATCTTGGCAAGGACAAATCACGTCTGAAAGAAGCAGAGTCTGCCGGTGTCAAGTCCGTGCCCGCCATCGTCTTGGATGGAACAGCATTCCATATCAATTTTGGTGCCGCTATTACCGATCTGAAATAAGGAGACCAGAACATGAAAGCGAAACTACTGGCTGCCCTTGGCATCGTAACCGCCACCGCGGCGCTGGCGTCAGAGCCCGAGGTGCCCTATCCGACGGGCTACCGCGATTGGCATCACGTCAAGAGCATGGTGATTGGAGAAGGTCACTCGCTGTTCGCGTCCTTCGGCGGGATTCACCATATCTATGCCAACGACAAGGCACTCAAGGGTTACCGGAGCAAGAAATTCCCCGATGGAGCAGTGATCATCTTCGATTTACTCGAAGCGATGCGTGCGGACAA
Organism: Prosthecobacter sp.; assembly: GCA_025869455.1. GTDB lineage: Bacteria > Verrucomicrobiota > Verrucomicrobiia > Verrucomicrobiales > Verrucomicrobiaceae > Prosthecobacter. Next base: position 1,475 of record JAOZVT010001054.1, on the reverse strand, counting down.
TACCCTCACCGAGGGCCAGCGCAAGGTCGTGAGCGTTATGCACAAGGATTCGAAGAAATTCGCGGCGACAGGTGGATGGGGCTTCGAAGGCTTCGGCGGGGGTGACTCGACCCGCCGGGTGGTGGGCCAAAATGCAGCTTCAGCCTGCTTTGCTTGTCATCAGCCCCAGGAAAATCAGGACTATACCTTTAGCCGGCTGCGCGACTGAGGTACGGTGCATGGTTATTTGACGCCGAACGTAGAGCTAACCGGCGGCGCTTTAGCGCCGTCCAGCGACCGAAGGGAGCGAGGTTGAGCGTTGGGCGTTAAACAATGGTTGCCGCCTTTTCGTCCAACTCGAACTTCAGCAACTCGATATTGAGCCGTTTCAGAGCCTCCTTCAGGTCGGAAGCCATGAGTTCCTTTTGCGGCAGAACCATCACTCTTCGGCATTTATCCGATGTTCCGTGAACCATAAGCTGTCCGATAGCCGCGTAAACGTCGGATCGCGCAGTGCTGGTCTTGACTTCAAAGACCTCAACCAATTCACTGCCAACCGCGACTCCCATGTCGATTAGGACGTTTTTGACCAATCGGCCACCTTTTGGCAGTACGCTTGAGCTTCGCCAGGAATACAGTGCATCAACAACCTCACCATGCCGCGACAGGTAGTCAATTTCTCTAGATCGCTTACCTTTACGCCTACCTCGTGACTCCGCGAAAAAGTCGTCAAGTTCTTTCTTCTTGTGCTGGAACTCTGGCGAAGCCAAATCACCTGCACGCACGGCCTGTTTGAAGCTGGCAATGGTGTCGATGTAACGAACGGCAGATCGGCTTGCTGCGACACCGTCGATTGGCATTACCAATACGCCCTCTTTGATACCCCCGGACGAGTCTACAACGTCGATTGGGCGCTGATTGCTCCATGCTAGGAAGGCAGCCTTGCCAACACCTTTGGTGCCGCCGCCTACACGGCCTGAGTGCAGCAGATAGATTGAGCCTGTGTCGTTGTCGCGAGCGAAGAAACCAGCAATTTGGTCATTACGGCCTTCGTATGCGGTATTGATCTCGACAGATATTTGTAGATCAGCATCACCTCTAAATAGACCGAACCAGTTCAAGCTTCGCGGATTCGGAATATCTTCGCCGGCGTAATCCGACGACCAGTACCAGTAGTTTCCGTCGGTAACGACTTTCGCATCGAAAGTTGTCCCGCCGGGGTAGCCGATGTTCTTTTCTGCTTTCGTCTTGAAATCGCGGCGAATGGCCGCTTTCAGCTTGCGCTGTGCCTTCGCGATTTCTTCTTTGGACTCTATGAGTGAGAACATCGGGACTCCTTAATATTTTATGTGCTGTGCTACTGCCGCTTTGACGCCCAACGTTTGGTTAAGGGGCGGGCTTTAGCCCGTCCCAGAGAGCGAAGCGAACGATTTGAACCATTTGTTGAACGAAGCCGCTACGCGGAGATGTCGCCGGGCTGCTGGCAGCGAATTATT
>JAOZVT010001053.1 GCA_025869455.1 Prosthecobacter sp. | reverse complement strand
TTTTTCCGACCATGAAGCGTTTTGTATTATTCCTGACATCTTTCGCCCTTCTCCATTTTGCCACTGGGGCAGAGAAGCGGCCTAACATCTTGTTTGCTATTGCCGATGACTGGGGGCCACATGCGGGGGCCTACGGTACCCCTTGGGTCAAGACTCCTGGGTTTGATCGAATCGCGAAAGAAGGGCTGCTTTTTAAAAACGCCTACACGCCAGTGGCTAAGTGTGCGCCATCCAGGGCCATCGTCCTGACGGGGCGTTATGCTTGGCAAAATGAGGAAGCGGGAAATCACATGGCCTTTTTCCCAGCCAAGCTCAAAAGCTGGCCCGAGGTCTTGACTGAAAAAGGCTGGCACATGGGCATTACAGGCAAGGGCTGGGGGCCTGGGGTCGCCAATGATGCAAACGGCAAGCCGCGCCTCATTACGGGTAAGCCGTTTAATAAACGCAAGGCTGCTCCGCTGGCCACAGGCATTAGCAATAACGATTATGCCTCTAACTTTGTGGACTTCCTGGAAGAAGCTCCCAAGGACACACCTTGGTGTTTTTGGTATGGTTCAACGGAGCCTCATCGCGGCTATGAGTATGAATCTGGGGTCAAGAAAGGTGGCAAGAAGCTGACCGATATTGATCGTGTGCCTGCCTACTGGCCGGACAATGAAACGGTGCGTAACGACATGCTGGATTACGCTTTGGAAGTGGAGCATACGGATCATCATCTGGTGCGCATGATCGCTGAACTGGAGAAACGTGGGGAGCTGGACAACACCATCATCATTGTGACCAGTGATCACGGCATGCCGTTTCCTCGAGTCAAGGGTTACGCCTATTATGACTCTAATCACATTCCATTGGCCGTGCGCTGGCCGGGCGGCGTGAAGAAGGCCGGGCGGGTGATTGAAGACTTCGTGAACTTCACGGACATCGCGGCGACCCTTTTGGATGTGGCAGGTATCTCTGAAAAGGACAGTGGCATGATGCCTATCACAGGACGTAGCTGGCGCGAAATTTGGGAGAGTGAAAAAGACGGACAGGTCATCGCTGAACGTGATCACACCCTCATCGGTAAGGAGCGCACGGATGTCGGTCGCCCGCATGACTGGGGGTACCCGATCCGTGGCATTGTGACGCGTGAAATGCTGTATCTGAAGAACTATGAACCTGATCGCTGGCCAGCAGGCAATCCCGAGACGGGATACCTGGATACAGATGGAGGCCCCACCAAATCTCTCATCTTAGAAATGGGGAGGAAGGATCGTCATGACAAATATTGGCAGCTTAACTTTGGCATGCGCCCGGCGGAAGAACTGTACGACCTAACTGTGGATGCTGATTGCGCGCATAACTTAGCCGGAGAATCCGTGCATGTGGAGACTATCAAGAGTCTGCAAGAACGGATGACCAATGAGCTAAAAGTGCAGGGAGATCCTCGGATGTTTGGCAACGGTAAGGTGTTCGACGAATACAAGCCGACCAATGGCGAAGGTTTTTATGAAAACTACCTGAAGGGGGAAATGCCCAAGGCGGGTTGGGTTAATGAAACGGATTTTGAGAAGGAGCCGATCCAACCATGAGGCGTTTGTTTATCTTAGGCGCGGCGCTGCTTCTGATCCATTCAGGTTTCGCTGAAGAGCGGCTTAACGTACTCTTCATAGCCATTGATGATTTGGGCAATGTCTTGAGTGCGAATGGAGACCCGGCGGCGAAGACTCCGCATCTGGATCGTTTGACCCAGCGGGGCGTTCGGTTTGATCACGCCTACTGTCAGATTCCGCTGTGCAATCCGAGCCGCGCGTCAGTGCTCACAGGACTACGGCCTGATGCCGTTCGTGTGTATGATCTGGATCGCCATTTTAGGGAACAGAAACCGGAGGTGGTGACGCTACCTCAGTTGTTTAAAAATCACGGCTGGTTCAGTGCGCGTGTGGGTAAAATTTACCATTATGATGTGCCGCGTGGGATCGGGACGGATGGGTTGGATGACGCTCCTTCTTGGGATTTGGTGATCAATCCCAAAGGGCGCGATGTCGCTGATGAAGCCCTCATTACCAATCCAACTCCGCAAAAGCCCGTGAGTGCGGCTTTATGCTGGCTAGCGGCGGACGGGACTGACGAGGAACAAACGGATGGGATGATTGCGACAGAGGCGATTAAACTTCTCGAGCAGCCACGCGAGCGCCCCTTTTTTCTCGGTGTGGGTTTCTTTCGCCCGCACACACCCTACGTGGCTCCGAAACATTATTTTGATCTGCATCCGCTGGAGTCGATTCACCTGCCAACGGCACCTGCCAATGATCGGGATGACATTCCCCCGGCTGCTTTTGCTCATAACAATCCCACGCCTAACTATGGATTGGATGAATTGACCTGTCGCCGTGCTTTGCAGGCCTATCACGCCAGTGTGAGTTTTGTGGATGCGCAGATTGGACGGGTGTTGGATGCTCTGGATCGGCTTCACTTGACCGATAAAACCATCATCGTGTTATGGAGCGATCACGGCTATCATTTGGGAGAGCATTTGGGCATGTGGCAAAAGCGCTGTCTCTTTGAGGAGTCGGCGCGGGCACCCCTGATGATTTGTATGCCAGGGGCCAAAGGCAATGGTCAGGCGAGTGCGCGGGTGGTCGAGTTTGTGGATATTTATCCCACCTTGGCCGATCTTTGCGGATTGCCGAAACCTGAGTCTCTCACTGGCCATAGTCTGCGTGCATTGCTGGAAGATCCAGCGCATGAATGGGAGGCGGCCGCTGTGACTCAGATCCTCCGGCCAGGAGATGGGAAACCCATCATGGGCCGCAGTATTCGCACGGAAGATTGGCGCTACACAGAATGGAATGAAGGGCAGGCTGGCGTGGAACTCTACGATCACCGCAATGATCCTCACGAGTTCACGAATCTGGCCAACACACCGCAGGGAAAGGCCATTATTCCTGAACTGCAAAAAGCCCTGAAGGCGAAAGCTGAAGGCACACCGCCATCCACACCTTTTAATCCGGCACGACTTTAATCATGAAATTCAGTCTTTCACTTCTCTTCACCTCTTATCTTCTTTCTCAGGCTGCTTTTGCTGAAGAGAAGCGGCCTAACATACTGTTTCTTTTTGCCGATGATCAGCGTTTTGACACGTTGAGCTGTGCACGGCATCCGATTGTGCAG
>JAOZVT010001052.1 GCA_025869455.1 Prosthecobacter sp. | reverse complement strand
TCAGATCGAAGCCCTTCCTTGGGGAATCGCCTGCCGCCCCCCCTCAGGCATGCCACGCTTTAAAGCCGCCCTCTTTGAAACCTATCAAGACTATCTCCAAGGAGGTGGCCTAGCCAATAGTGCTGGCGTTTACAACACAGGAGACAAAACTTTCAGACTTCCATTCTCCAGCCTCGGCCTTGAAAAACGCGGACAAACCTACTTCAAAAACGACAATTACTCCAACGGCACCTTGGTCCATGAGCTCACCCATCAACTCATGGATGAATACCTCAACTTCCTGCCCATCTGGGTCATCGAAGGAACCGCCGAATACACGAAAATGCTGCCCTACAAGTCAGGCATTTTCCGTGCCGATGCCCACAAAACCCGAATGAAGGACATGGTCACCGCCTGGGCCTCTCAAGAAGGGTTTTTCCCTAGCATTGGCAATGTCCAAGCCCACATGACCATGACCAGCGATCAATGGCAGACTACCGCCCAATCGCCTCGCGGCATGAGAGACCTCTACCACCGATCTCAACTTCTCATCTACTACTTCTGCCATCTGGACGGGGACAAACAGGGCACTCGTTTCATTCGTTACATGGAGGCTGTCTATGGAGAAGTCGAAGCCATGCGTATCTTTTTTGAAGATCCTCGAGTCAAGCGCCTGGAAGGTGGGCGCTTCAGCTATCCCCAGGATCTCACACCACCCGACATGACCGAAGCCGTCAGCTCCAAGCACCTCCCCATTTTGCTAGGCGGCAGGTCTTATGAACAACTCGCAGCAGACATCGTGGAAGGTTTCAGATCCATTGGGATCAAAGTTCAAGCCCAGTGACCTAAACTGGCGACTCAAAGAAAGGAGCGATTAGAAGGGCGATCGAACGCGTGAAATTCACTCCACCGCCGATTCCCGGCAGATGGCCTTCAGGTACTCAAACGAGTACAGGCCCGTGTTGTGCCCATCGGTAAAATCAAACTGCACCGCGTAGCCACCAATGATCCGCCAGCCGCGCACCATCACACCAGGATACGTTTTTTGGTCGGACCCACCATACTTCCGCCCCAAAAGATCCCGCTCACCCGTGGTCTCTGCGCTCGGTGAATAGGCCCGCAGCCGCTCACAGAGGATGTAATCTTCAGATTGGTCAGACCAGCGTAGGGCCAACTCTTGGCCGATGATTTCAATGTGTTCGGGGGTGATCATGGAAACAAGGTGCAGAGAAAGGGGAGTCAACAGTCAATACGAAAAAGGGACGCCAAGTGGCGTCCCTTTAAAGAGGTAAGTTGGATAAACTCCGAATTAACGGGAGTAAAGTTCCACCACGAGCTGCTCGTTAGCGATCGGGTTGATCTCGTCACGGATAGGAGCGCGGTTGAAAACACCGGACATCTTATCGCGATCCACAGTCACCCAATCAGGGGAAGGATTGCCGAGTGTCATTTCCAGGAAACGACCAATCAGCTGCTGGGAGCGAGGGGACTGCTTAGCAGCGATCACGTCACCAGGCTTTACCTGATAGCTAGCGATGTTGACGATCTGTCCGTTCACCGTGATGTGGCGATGGCTGACCAACTGACGGGAAGCAAAACGGGTGTTCGCAAAACCCATGCGGTAAACCACGTTGTCGAGACGCTGTTCCAGCATCTGCAGCAGGTTTTCACCGGTCACACCTTTACGGCGCTGAGCTTCTGCGAAGGTCAGGCGGAATTGCTTTTCAAGCACGCCATACTGGAAACGCAGCTTCTGCTTTTCGATCAGAGCGACCGCGAAATCAGAGTTCTTGCGGCGGGAGTTCTTAACGCCGTGCTGCCCTGGTGGGAAGTTACGGGTTTCAAGGGATTTGGAAGGGCCGAAAAGCGCGACGCCAAAGCGACGGGCGATCTTTTCGCGGGGACCAGTGTAACGTGCCATACGGAGTAAAGTGCGGGGGAGACGAGATTAGACGCGGCGTGCCTTAGGTGGGCGGCAGCCATTGTGAGGGATCGGAGTAGCGTCCTTGATCAAAGTGACCTCAACGCCCATGGCCTGAACGGCACGAACTGCGGACTCACGGCCTGAACCAGGACCACGCAGACGAACTTCAACTTCACGGAGACCGTGACCCATCGCCTGACGGCAAGCGTCTTGCGCCACCACCTGGGCTGCATAGGCAGTGCCTTTGCGGGAACCACGGAAGCCCATCTTACCAGAAGTGGACCAACCGATCAGGTTACCCACACGGTCAGTGATGGAAACCATCGTGTTATTGAAAGTCGAGCGCACATGGACGATTCCAGAGTGGACATTCTTGGAACCTTTGGCCTTGATGACCTTAGAGGTTTCAGTCCCGTCGCCACCGCCGATTTCGAGCCAGATGCTCTGAGACACAGCGCGGTCACCACCGGAAGGTTGTTTATCAGCCGCTGCGGCTGGAGCTGGAGCGCCTGGGGCCGCTGGTGCAGCCGTTGCTTCTGGAGCTGGAGCGGTAACGGGGGCTTCAGCTTCTGGAGCTGCCACCGGAGTTGTTGTTTCTTCTGCCATATTGCGAATTGAGTTAGAGGGGCTGAATAATAATTAGACCTTGCCCTTCTTGGCACCAGGATTGCGCTGAGCACCGACCGTCTTACGAGGTCCTTTGCGAGTGCGGGAATTGGTGTGCGTGCGCTGGCCACGAACTGGCAGGCCACGACGATGACGGGTTGCACGGTAGCAGTTGATACCCAGAATGCGCTTCATGTGCATCTGCTGCTCACGACGAAGATCGCCTTCATACACAATCGCCATCCCCTGAATCACCTGAGTGATGAGAGAGATCTGGTCATCCGTCAGCTCACCGGCGCGGACATTTGGATCAATGTTGCTAGCCGCCAAAATTTTGCGGCTAAGGGGAAGACCAATGCCATAGATATACGGCAGAGAATATTCGATCTTCTTTTCGTTGGGGATTTCGACTCCTAGTAGGCGTGCCATAATCGGAAATTGCTGGTATAAAGGTCTAGTTTAACCCTGACGCTGTTTGTGACGTGGGTTTTTGCAGACGACGCGAACCACACCCTTGCGGCGGATGACGCGGCAAAGTTCGCAGAGAGGTTTGACAGATGATCGGACACGCATAGAGGTCAGCGCCCAGTTAGTGGGCGGGGGAGTCGGAAGTCCTACCACAGCAATAACGCTGTGCAACTTTGTTTTTCACTTCTTCCG
>JAOZVT010001051.1 GCA_025869455.1 Prosthecobacter sp. | reverse complement strand
TGCTAAGTGGGCGGCTTCCATGGCTGACCTGCGCACGCGCCTTTCAGGGGAGGAATAAAGGCTTCCCCTTCGCCCGAACTCGCGCCTCCGGCTGCAAATTCGAGCTTAGCAGGTACTCACTTGGCCATCCAGGGGCCGTATTCCACGGGCACGGTGGCCTCGAAGTTCATGGGTTGATCATGAATCGGGTGGTGCAGGCTGAGTTTCCAGGCGTGCAGCATGAGCCTCGTACTGGGGATTTTTTGCCGATTTGGATGCCCGTAAATGGGATCTCCCAGGATCGGGAACCCGAGACTTTCTTTCATGTGCACACGGATCTGGTGGGTGCGTCCGGTGAGGAGCTTGCAGCGGATCAGGGCACAATCCTTGTAAACAGAGAGCTGTTCCCACTCCGTTATAGCATCTTTACCAGCGCCATCGTACAGGATGGCCATGCGCTTGCGGTCCACGGGATGGCGACCAATGAGGTTTTGAATCCGCCCACTTTTTTCCTTGGGCGTGCCGTTGATAGCAGCGAGGTAAATTTTGCTCATGCGGCGTTCTGCAAAGGCTTCGGAAAGCCGCCGGTGGGCAATGTCATTCTTGGCCACGACCATGCAGCCGCTGGTGTCTTTATCGAGCCGATGGACAATGCCAGGGCGCATTTCCCCGCCAATGCCACTCAGGTCATCGCAGTGATGCAGCAGGGCGTTCACCAGGGTGCCGTCAGGGTTGCCTGCCGCTGGATGCACCACGAGGCCGGGTGGCTTGTTCAGGACGAGGATGTCTTTGTCTTCAAAAAGAATCTCTAGAGGGATGTCCTGGGCGACGACTTCCACGGCTTTGGCCTCCGGAATAATGATAGAAATGGCGTCTCCAGGTTTTAAGGCGATGCTCGCTTTGGTTGTCTTGCCATTAAGCGTGACATGACCGTCGCGAATCAAATCTTGAAGTCGTGAGCGTGAAAGATCAGGAAGGCGTCCTGTAAGATGCTTGTCCAATCGCTGCCCAATATCGCTCTGCTCGGTTATGTTCCAGTCCACGTTACATTGTCATGATTCGAATAAATTAGGCAATCTGTAATTTCTGGCATTTACATTGCGATGGAGATAAGAGAGAGCTTTTATTAACCCGCCTCAGTGCCACCTACCCCCGAACAGTCCTACCTCAGCACCTGTCCCGTCTGTCAAAATCAGATTGATGTGACATCGCTAGAGCCATTCACCAAGCTGAAGTGTCCATTTTGTGGACAGATGGTGAGGGTGCGGCGGAAATTTGACCACTTCATGATCGTGCGTCAAATCGGTGAAGGTGGGATGAGCCGCGTGTTTGAGGCAGAAGATGAGACCCTCGGGCGTCGTGTGGCGCTGAAGATCCTGAATCGCCAATACAGCCGTGATGCCGTGCGGGTGGAGCAGTTCCGTCAAGAAGCCCTGATCACAGCCAATGTGAACCACCCCAACGTGATCAAGCTCTACTCTGTGGGCTATGATCAGGGTTACTTTTACATTGCCATGGAGCTGGTGAATGGCGGTAGCCTAGAGCAACGCATTCGCAAGGAAGGGGCGATCAAAGAAGAGGAAGGCCTGCGCATCGGACGCGAGGTGGCCGAAGGTCTGCGTGCGGCGCAGCAGCTGGGGCTGATCCACCGGGACGTCAAACCAGCCAACATTCTTTTCACAGAGACTGGTACTTCGAAGGTGGTGGACTTTGGTCTAGCACTGTTTGTGGAACGTGGGCCGGACTCTTCTAGTGAGATTTGGGCCACCCCTTATTATGTAGCGCCAGAGAAGATCATTGATAATCGCGAGGATTACCGAAGTGACATTTTTAGTCTCGGAGCCACACTTTTTCATGCGCTGACGGGGCGTCCGCCCCACAAAGCGGAGTCTAACAACATTCAGGAACTGCGCATGATCAAATGCAAGCGCGTGGCCCTGGAGGATAGTGGCTTGCGTTTCGCCCCACGCACCATCCATGTGATTAACCGCATGGTGGCATTTCGCCCGCAGGAGCGTTGTGCGAATTACGATGAAACAGTGGAGGAACTGCGCCTAGCCGAAGGACTGGTGGGGCAGACTTACAAAACACGTTTTAGCAGCCGTCGGCTTCGCTGGTTAGGTGCTGCTGCTGCCGCTTTGATTTTAACCTTCATCGTGGGGTGGGTGGTCCGCAGCACGGGCGATCGGGCTGCGGTCTCCATTACCGAGGCGGTGGATGACACCCAAACGGATCTTACGGAAGAAGGGGTGAGTCTTCAGGCAGGGAAGAAATCTGTGGCAGAGAGATTTGTGGAAGCGCGTGAGACCATGCTGCAAAAGAAGCGTTTTGCCGAGGCGCAGCATCAGTTTGAAAAGCTCATTGATTCTGGAGATGCCCGCCAACCGACTTTGAACTGGGCACGCTACAATGCCGCCTTGTGTGGCATTGTGATTGGTAAGAAAAATGACGCCATTGGCCACCTGAAAAAGATGGCGGAGGATACAGGTGCAGGGGGTAGCCTTGTGTCTGCCGAGTTGGCTGATTTTTTCAAAAGCCTAGGCACTCTCATGGGGGAGAATTTAGGTCTAGGAACCTCACAAGATAAACTCACTTATCCCACCACTCAAGAATCTGTGCTGGGTTATCTGATCCAAGGCTTGGCAGAGTGGCATTATGGAGATGCAATGTTGGGGCTCTCTGAACTAGAGTTTTTCTCTCAGCATCTCAAAGACGTTCAGTCAGGGGCCTCGGAAGCATCTCTGGAATGGGTACAGAATTATGCGGCCATTTATGCTCTTTATGCCAAGGATCTAGAGGTGGCTCAGAGCCTTCAAGATTTGGGCAATCCTAAAGATTTAGAAAGCTGTCGCAGTGCCTTAGCCACGGTCAAAAAAGCACGTGAGAAACTACGCAATGCAGGTGCTTTAAAACAAGCCTTAGCTAAACGTGAGGAAGAACTGAAGCGTGAATTGGTCCATCTGCGTATGGATGTTCAACGTGAGCAAATGGCCAAAGATCGTGTCCTGCGGGAGCGTGAGTTGGCTCAACTGACGGAGATTACCTCCGTGCTGCCATCTTTAGTTCAAGGTTATGATTACACGCGTGTTATCGAGTTGCTCAAGGACGTGCGTTTTGAGTCGCCTGAAGTGCAGTCAGCGCTGGATGGGAGGCGTTACCTCTATGAGG
>JAOZVT010001050.1 GCA_025869455.1 Prosthecobacter sp. | reverse complement strand
GTCAAACACGGTGGGCACCACGCCTTTATCCTTGGCTAGGCGAGTCAGGCCCGGCAGCACGACGTTCTGATTCACGGAGGTGCGGGTGGCTCTCTGGAGTTCGCTCAGCTCTTTTCGCAGCTTGGTCATCGTGTCCTTATCCTCTTTCACGCGGGCTTCGGCGATCTGGGTCTGGAGTGTCTTCACCCGCTCAGCTTGGGCTTTGTACATTTTTCCCGACTTCTCTGCACCCTTCATCACCTCTTCAGGTGAGAGAGCGTCCACGGCATCGCTGATCTTCTTGGCGGCCAGGATGCGGTTGTCGAAAGACTCATGCAGAGGCTCATTTGGCATGTCAGGATTGGGGTTGATCAGGGTGACAAAGGAATCCCACATCTGCTCTGCGCTCATGCGGCGCAGCAGTGGTCCGGTGAAGTGATAGACAAGCCCTGGAGCATGCTCTTCACGTGTGACCTGACGCTGATAAGCACTGGTGTTATAAAGCACGCGGAGGAAACCCTTCACGTCATACTTCATGCTGACGATCAGTTTTTCCAGATGGCTCTGGAGCTCAGGATTCATGGGCACGGAGCTATCCAAAATTTCATCCAGAGGCTCGATCAAGGCCAAACCAAAAGTGCGTTTCCAGAGGCGATTCACGATCACTTTATTGAAGCGATCATTGTCTGGAGCGGCCATCCAGCGGGCATAGGCCTGGAGTTGGGATTCACCCACTTTTGGTTCTGCTGCGTGACCATACATGACGGCGGGCTGTACTAGCGCCTTGGGCTTGGCATCGCTGTATTGGTAGTCATGCGGCAGGCGCAGGGTCTTGTTGTCCTTAAAGCTGGCGCTGGTGTAGCGCATGTTATCGCGGATGTCGGTCAGGGCTTCTTCCACGTAGCGGTTTTCCTGACGGACTTTTTCCCCAGCTTCGCGGGCGAGCTTGCCCATTTTTTCCTGCTCATCGCGATACTGTTTTTTATCGGCATCCGTGAGCTTGCGGCCTTTGTATTTGGAGGTGTCAAACTTGAACTTATTGCGTGCTTCTTGTTCGCGCTCACGCAGCATGCCGCGCACCTCCGTCATGGTATCGCCATAATAGTCGTTCGTCTCCACCGGATAGGTGAAGGCGGCCATTTGGTAGAACTGCATCTGCGTCCATTTATCAAACGGATGGTTATGGCACTGGGCGCACTCCACGCGTGTGCCGAGAAAAATGCGGGCGGTGCTGGCCATGTTATCCAGCGGCATGCCGCGATCCCGCATGTAATAGCCGATGGCGCCATTGTCCCAGGATTTCCCCTGAGCGGAAATCATCTCCCGCACAAACACGTCGTATGGTTTGTTTTCACGCAGGCTGTCCTTGATGAACTTTGAATAAGCTGCGCCGGTGATCACGCCGGCTTGGCTGCCATTCGACTGAGTGCGCAAGACATCTGCCCAGTAGTTGAAGGAGTTCTGGACGTAACCTTCTGAGTTTAACAAGAAGTCAATCAACTTGGCCCGCTTATCCGGGGCCTGAGAACTCAGGAATGTTTCGGTCTCGCGTGTGGTCGGAATGCGACCCGTGACATCCAGATAGAGACGGCGAACAAAGGTGTGGTCATCCACCGCAGGGTTTCCCTGGAGGTTGTTCTTTTTCCAGTCTGCCTGCAAAATGGCATCGATCTCACGGGCCGCAGACTGAGTATCTGGCGCGGCCTGAGCGGATGTCGTGATGACTAAAAGACTAAGCAGGGCAAGAGAGCGCATGCGTTTCATATCTAAACCAACGCAATAGCCGCCTACTTTTTCACAAACCAAATTAAAAGATTATGCGGTTAGGCCAGAGAATGGGCCTTCTGCATTCAGTATCCTATCTTGTCTATGAAGTATCCTATCATGGGGGGTCTTCTCGGGGGGCATGCGTGTTGAAGCATTGTTGGTTGGGGCGGATGTCGGCGGCTATCGGGTTCCCGTGGAGCGCGCGCGTCTCGCGTGCTGTTTCCTGCGTCTCGCGGGAAACCGTTCTCAGATCTCGAAACTCTAGAGCATTCGCCCACCTGCTGGCGCAGGCAGCTACGAGGGGCACGCTTCGCGGGGGACGGTGGCGGCTTGGGGCGGACGATGCCGACGAGACGTCGGCGCTCCCAGTAAGGGCTTGGCAGCTCGGGATGCTAGAGCTTTCGAGGTGCGCCCTGGCCAGTTGCAGCGCAACGGGCCTACTTGGCGCAGGCGGATGATCCTGGTTTAAAGGAGGACTTCGAGGGTTTGGCCGGGGGTGACTTGTTGGTCGGGCTCTAGGCGGAGGAGGGCGTTGGCTTGGCTGAGGGCAAAGAGGGCGTGGCTTTGTTGCAGGCCCTGAACGGTGAAGTGACCGTCTTTGAAGATGCCGCGCAGGTAGTGCGGGCGGTTGCCATCGTTATGAAGGGCGGTGTGGATCTGCGCGGGGACGCGGGTGGGCTGGGGATCTGGGTGGCCCATCCATGCCTGGAGCGCTGGTCTAACAAAAAGTTGATACGTGACGTAACTCGACACGGGATTGCCAGGGAGGCCGAAGATGAAGCGGTGGTCTTGCTGGGCAAAGAGGAAGGGTTTGCCGGGCTTGACCTTGACCCGCCAGAGATCTGGCGTGATGCCGAGGGCCTGGAGGGCGGGTTTGATCTGATCATGATCCCCCACGGAGACGCCGCCACTGAGGAGAAGGATGTCATTTTCTGCCAAGGCCTGCCGGAGCGTGGCGATGGTGGTGGCGAGGTCATCGGCACAATGAATGGCGATGGTGTCGTGGATGCCCTGCGCGGCGAGCATGGCCTGGAGCATGAGGCCGTTGCTATTGTAAATGTGGCCGGGTTGCAGGGGTTGGCCGGGTGGCTGGAGTTCATCGCCCGTGCTGATGACGGCGACTCGTGGGGCGCTGTGTACGCGGAGGCTGGCGAGGCCCTGGGAGGCAAGTACGCCGATCTTGCCAGGGGTGATGAGATCTCCACGACGGAGGATGAACTGGCCGATGCAGAGATCTGCCCCGGCACGGCGGATGTTCTCGCCGGGCAGCACGGGGTCCTGGCACTGAATGTGGGTGCCGGTGCGCTGGACATCCTCCTGCATGATGACGGCATCTGCCCCGCTGGGCATGGGCGCGCCGGTGAAGATGCGGATGGCGTGGCCAGGGGGGCAATGAAGGCCGAGATCTCGCCCGGCAGGCTGCTCCCCAC
>JAOZVT010001049.1 GCA_025869455.1 Prosthecobacter sp. | reverse complement strand
GGGGAAAAGGATCTAGTCGTAAAACTAAATACCGGAGGTGGCAAGACAACGATCGGACTGCTTTATCTAAAGCATCTGATGGATAAGCATCGACGGCCGGCGGTCTACCTCGTTCCCAATATCCAATTAGTCGAACAAGTGGTAGCTGAGGGAAAGAACATCGGCCTCCCTGTTTTCCATTGGAAGGCCGGCGAATCGCACGCGCCAGAGGAAGCGCTCAGGTGTACAGGTGTGATTGCTTGTACATACGACAAATTCTTCAATGGCCGTTCCACATTCGCTCGTCAGCGCATTACGCCCTGTGCGTTAGTCCTAGATGACGTACATGCAGGGGTAGAAACCGTACGCCAGAGCTTCTCTGCTGAACTTCCAAGCGATGTCTATCAGAAGCTCATCAACTTACTCGGCGATGGTCTGGAAGAGCATGATCCAGTTGCTTGGGCAGGTATTAACAAGGGGGCTGCGGATGCAATCGTAGAGGTGCCGTTCTGGCTTCAGCAGCGCCATCAAACGGCCATTACGTCGCTCATTACGGCGTATTCGGAGTCGGATGAGTTGAAGTTTACTTGGGCCAACATATCGCCAGCCATAGAGACTTCGCGCTTATTTCTATCAGGAAGGAATGCGTACGTAACTTTAGATCCCCCTCACATTGAACGAGTTCCGCACTATGTCGGTGCTTCACATCGACTGTTTATGTCCGCGTCTGTTCACGATGGTGGGGTTCTAGTTCGGGAACTTGGATGTGAGCCAGATGCGGCCAGAAAGCCAGTAGACGCATCTGAGGAAACGTCCATAGGCGAGCGCCTTGTTATCGTTCCATCCCTGATCGAACCGGAATTCTCAGACGAGAGTTTGGTTCGTGTGGCATTAGCTATCAGGCCTCATGCAAATGTGGTTGTGCTCGTACCTTCTTTCGGCCACGCGAAGAAGTGGGCGGAGGTTGGCGCGACCGTCGCAAAGCCCGAGTCCATTAGCGAGGTTATAGAGAATCTACGAAGGTCACCAGCCGGAGCCATTGCGGTATTCGTGCAACGATACGACGGAGTCGACCTTCCAGACAATGCCTGTCGATTGTTAATCGTGGACGGTCTTCCAGTTGCAGAGAACTTAGCTGATCGTCACGAGTCATCGAACACATCAGCGATTGCTGGGATGCGCGGAAAAGTCGCGGTCAAGATTGAACAGGGCTTAGGGAGAGCCGTACGTTCATCGTCAGATTACTGCGCCGTGATTCTTGGAGGCCGCGAGATTGCGGGCTTCATATCGCGCTCTGAGGTTGCAAGGAACCTGTCCCCGTTCACCGTCAGGCAGTTGGAAATTGGTCGTAGCGTATCCGCCGCACTTCGCGGAACCAAGGATGTTACACAAGGCGTCGTTGACACTGTTGCTCAATTGCTTCGGCGTGATCCCGGTTGGAAGATGTTCTACCAGCAGGAGATCGCAAAAACAGTTATCAGTGAGGACGTTCAGAGTTTCATTGACAGGAAGATCGATGTGGCAAACTTTGAGCGGGAAGCCGTCAAGTGCGTACAGGCGCGTGATTTTGTTACGGCAAATCGGTTCGCGCAGCGTGCTGCCGATTCAGTCAACGAATTAGAGTTTCGAGGCGTTATAAAACAGACTGCGGCTCGCTACCAAAATTTCTACGACAACTCTGGAGCTATGCAGCTCCAAGTATCTGCGTACGGTGACAATCCCCATATCTCCCGGCCGCCGATGTTGCTTCCCTCGCAGGTCCGCAAGGTGACAAGCCAAGCGGAATCAATTTCTAATTGGTTGCGCTCATTCACTGATCCGAACGGTCCGCTTATTGCGATTGACGATCTTCGTTCGAAAGCCTCGTTTGAGGCGGATTCAAGAACGGTTGAAGCAATGATGCAGGAGCTCGGTAGAGTGCTGGGCGCGGAATCGAACCGACCAGATAAGGAGTTCAATCGTGGGCCAGACAACCTTTGGATATTTGGTGAGGATGCCTTCGTAATCGAAGTAAAAAGCCAGAAGTCCGCCTCGTTTTCAAAAGGCGATGCAGAACAGTTGCAATCAAGCATTCAGTGGGTTGAGCAGAACTATCGAGGGATTTCCAAAGTTTATGCCTTTGTGGTGAGTGATGTATTCCATGCAGATGTCATTGCCGACTTCGCATTTGGCGCTCATGTGTGGAGGCAGGAAGATGTCTATTCCATCATTGACAGGATTCGTCGAATGTCCATTGCTGCAATTACGCATGGCGAACTTTTTTTGGCTAGCCCTGCAAATATTCAAGGGATGCTTGGTCCAAATGAACTGTTACCAGGACAGTTGCGTAGTCTTGGTGCCAACATCCAGCAGAGGAGGGGAAGGTGACGCCTTAGGTTGTGAATCGGACAGCCAGAGGTACGCAAATTGAGGAGGAAGTCCATTGGAACATGAGATCGCATTGTTTTTTCTGAAGGCTTCAAAGTTTGAGTACTTTCTCGTAAGTACCGATATCTCCTTGGCTAAGACTTCAAGTCGAGGATTGATGAAGAAAATTGAGGGTGTGAACTGGCAAAAAGTCGCAGCCATTGCCGAGGATCGATGCCCATTTGACGCCTTCGATTTTGCCGCTAGCGGATTCGCCATTTTCAAGGAAACCGCACCTCAGTTCCTTGTGGATGAATCTGGCGAACTGAAGTGGGACAGCGATGATGAGCCGATCGATTCGTGGGATCACTTGCTAAGGCGGAGTTACGCTCAACTTCGAAACAATATTGCCCATGGCAACAAAGCCCGACTCCCATCTGCGTTTACGTATGAGCGCACAGGAAAGTTCCTTGAGGCGGGTACTAAACTGATAGATTTCATTGCCGCAGGCTTGTTCGATCATCCGAACTGGGAGCTTCCAATCGAGTTTCGTTAGTGCCTGAAACCTAGTGCAAAACCTCGCGCAGATGATCCGGGACGCCTCGGTCGCCCTCCCCTATAGGGAGCGATTTCCGAGTGGCGATGTCCGCGACGAACCTCAGCGCATTGCTGCTCCCGCAGTCGCGGGAAGAGCGCTGAGAAATCGACACAGGTTCGGCGGCATGCAAGGTCACCGTGCAGGTGGGGTGTTCACGGGAACGTCTCACACCGCCACCCCCGAGTCACCCCACGAAGGTGGGCCATCGCATGGAGCCGCCGACGTCTACTTTTTCTTCTTGCTCTGTACGCAGT